>WQSR01000045.1 GCA_009787785.1 Defluviitaleaceae bacterium | reverse complement strand
GTATCAGCACCGGTATCTACTTTAAAACGCACAGGCAACATGGTCTCAGCGTTTATCGGTTTTATGTCTATCGGAACATAGACCCTACCAAATTCCGAAAATCCAATCTTATTCATAGTACACCACGTTTCCTATGGACGGATAAGGTTCTGTTAATGTACCATACATGGAAGCTACTCTTTGTCCTTTATATTCATCCATAGATGCTTTCATTCCCAGCACAATGTTGACAAGCGAGCCGATGATTACCAGCACGTATTCTGCCTGCCACTTGGCTTTGCTCTTTGCGGTTCGCCAAATATTGTTTGCCAAAACCCCGCTGATGAAAAGCACCATCAGGATGTTATAGGGGGTGTTGAACTGCGAGTACACGGCAGGATTGGTCAATAGCATAAAAATGCCATGCACGGCAAAAAAACCAATGGCCGCATATTTGAACAGCCTGTTTGCACCGTTATTAAACATCGCATCAATATATAAAATCATGGCAACCGCAAACGCCGATGTAACCAGGTATGCCAGCAGATAGTCAAGTTGCCATGTCATTTGCGGAAGCAACGTGGCGATAATCCTGAAATCAATCCCGAGTGTACGCAACGCAATCATCACACACATAAGGGAAAACCACAAAAACTGCTTCTGATTTCTAAAAAACAAATATATGCCAAGGTAAAGCAGAACAGACATAAGCGTTACGCCGATAAGTATGCTTATCCGAATGTGCCCTAAGATACTCCATGAGGTGATGAGGGGCTGTTCGCCAAAATACAGCGGATTCAACCGCCCGCCATGTGCCAGCACAAAGCCGGAACGCTGTATAATTATTTCCGTGGGCGCGTATCCCGCTACAAAATAGACGGTAAAAAAGTTTGTTTGTGCCGTCATGTTTTCATAGCTATCGCCGGGGACGCCCACTTGTGTAAGCATGACCCCATCCACCCATAGCGTCATGGCATGGGTGGCACTCAGTCCTGTAATTCCGTAAAGCACGCCCCCTTGCAAATCAAGTACAAGGCGGTAGGTTGCATACCGCCCGCCGGCTGGTTCATCTGTTGGCGCAGATGTGCGTCCTTCCAAAAAATCATTGGGCGTATAAAGTGCTTCGGGATGCCTGTCAAAAGCATCGGGGGAAATTAGAGCCAAACCCGCAGAAAAGTCAAAACAGCTAAGTGCCTCGGCATTGTTTATGTACTCCGCTTCACTGTCTGTGAGAAATATCACAGCCGCAAATATGGCGAATACTGCCAGCACATAGAATATTATCGTGGGTAGACGGTGCGGGCTATTCGTCATACTACGCCCCTGGGGTCTTGGATTATTATTCGCATCAATGTATTCCCTTCATTTGCATGTCGAACATTCTGCGGTATATGCCATTGTGCGCCATGAGTTCCTGGTGGTTCCCTTGCTCCGCGATTTGCCCCTTGTCCACCACCAGAATTTGGTCGGCCCCGGCTATGGTGCGCAGGCGGTGGGCGATGACGAAGCTGGTACGCTCACGCATCAGCATGGTCATGGCCTCTTGGATTTTGGCCTCGGTGCGGGTATCTACCGAGGAGGTGGCCTCGTCCAGGATGAGAATGTCCGGGTTGGCCAGCACGCAACGGACGATGGCCAGTAGCTGGCGTTGGCCGGAGCTCAGGTTGCGGCTGTTTTCGGCAAGGGGGGTATGGTAGCCCTCGGGCAGCTGCCGGATGAAATGGTCCGCGCCCACCAGCTGGGCGGCTTTTTTTATTTCTGCGTCGGAGGCGTCGGGGTTGGCGTAGCGCAGGTTTTCCATGATGCTTCCCGTGAAGAGGTAGGTGTCTTGCAACACGATGCCGAAGGCGCGGCGCAGGGAATTGCGGGTGTAGCTTGCCAGTGGCTTGCCGTCCAGGAGGATTTCCCCCGCGTCTGTGTCGTAGAAGCGGGTGATGAGGTTGACAATGGTGGTCTTGCCCGCGCCGGTGGGGCCCACCAAGGCAATGACCGAGCCGCTGGGGGCATGGAAATTGCAATGGCTGATGACCGGGGAATTGGGCTTGTAGCCGAATGTCACGTTCTGGAAGCGGATATCCCCCCGGGCTTGGGTCAGGGCGGCGGCGTGAGGTGGGTCGGGGGTTTCCTCCGCTACGTCGAGGATTTCGAAGACCCGCTCGGTGCTGGCCAAAGCGGATTGGAGCTGGTTGTATGTACTGGCCAGTTCGTTCAGGGGGCGGCCGAATTGCCTTGCGTAGGCGATAAAGGAGGCGATAATACCCACGGTGATGCTTCCGTTGATGGCCAGCATGGCCCCGGCGAAGGCCACCACGGCAAGGCTCAAATTGTTTATCACATTCATGGCGGGCATAATAAAGCCCGACCAGATTTGCGCGTGGGTACCGGCTACGCGCAAGCGTTCGTTAATTTGCGCGAAATCCTCCACGCTCTTTTTTTCACAGCCATACGCCTTGATGACCGCCATCCCCGTGATATCCTCCTCAATTTTCGCGTTGAGCAGACCCAATTCGAGCTGTTGCTGGCGAAAATGCTTCCGCGTCTTCCCTCCGATGGTCTTGCTCACGATGAAAAATAAGGGCACGCTTACCAGCGCGAAAAAGGTCATGGCGGGGGAAAGCCAGAGCATCATGGCCAGCACCCCCGTGACGGTTATCAGAATCGAGGTCAACTGCACCAAGGCCATGCCCAAAATCCCCGCGATATTGTCCGTATCGTTGGACAGGCGGCTCATCAGCTCGCCGTGCATGTAGGAATCAAAAAATTTAATGGGCAACTTTTGCAAATGCTTGAAAAGATACTGCCGCATACTGCGCACCAGCCGCTGGCTTGCCCCGGCCACCACCCAGGTCTGCAAGAAATTCGTGCAGGCATCCCATAGATACAGCACAACCAACAGCCCGAAAATGGGCAACGCGAACCGCGTCACCTCCGGCGCGGGATAGGGGTACACCAAGGCGTCTATCACCCGCCCAATGAGAAAGGGCCCCGCCAAGGCCGCCGCCGCCGCGCCCACGGAAAGCAAAAAAATAACGGGCAAGGCGTACCATTGCTCGCGGAAATAGCCCAGCAGACGCAAAATAGTCTTGACAAAATGCTTGGGCCGTTCCCGCTCCCGCTGGAAGCGGTTGCCCCCTCTTGGCGGGGCGTTGCCGGGTTGTGGGTGCGCCCGTGGCGGCATGAAATTCCTCCGTCTTAGGTGCTAAAATAAAGCAAAAGCAAAAAGGAACTCAGCACCGTATATACCCCCGCCCAGGCAAAGAGTCGGCGGCGTATCTGCCCTTCGGTGAGGTCAAAGTAAAGCTGACCCACCGGGGCGGGTGCGGCGGGGTCCTTGCGGAACCGCTTGTGGGTATGCAAATAAGAATTTGCCACATTCAACATCCCCGTCCCCCACATAAAAACAGGCATTATGAAAGGAACTTCCACCGCTTCCGTAACAAATAAAATCCACGCCCCCGCAAGCAATGCCGCCCCCGCCAATTGAATCCACCCCAAAAACCGCAGGTATTTCCGCTCATCAATGGCCACACGCCGCGCAGAGCCCACCGTGCCTATGTAAAACGAGGCTCCCCCGCCCATAAAATTAACGACTGCCATTACAATTTGAAATATCACCAGCACTGCGAAGAAGATTAAAATGAATGCCCGCATGATACCTCCCGGCGTAATCAAATTCACCTGTAGACACCCACTTTGTTGTCGAAACGCTTATTTTGTGTAATTAAAATCTTTTAAGTACCACGTTGGCACAGAGTTGTTCATGTTGTCAAACCAGCGCAGGATGCGTTGAACATCAACCAAACCTATCTCTGGCTTTCCTTCTTCGTAAGTTTCATTCAATATTGCTATCGCATCACAGGCAAAATAAAATGCAAGCATATTGAAAAACTCCTGCGGCGGTTCTCCTCCGAAGTAACCCCTTACAAATCCCGTGGAATAGCGTGGGCTTATTTCGTTATCCCACTCTTCCATAAAAATTATATCTACCCATGGGTCGCCATAGTCCCTTTCAAATATTTCACAATTGAAGTCAATAACGCCGAGGTTACTATCTGGCAATATAATAATATTTGAATCAATAAAATCACTATGGATAAGTGTTTGTGGTCTGCCTTTAATCAGGTGTGTATTGTTTTGAATATATTTTATTAGCACGTTTACTTCTTCAAATTTTATATCTTCGTCGTTGTAACAGTCGATTGATTCTTGTACATATTCCATAAACCAAACTTCCCAAGGCTCGGCATTGCTTGGCGCAGGTATAGTATGGATTAGACGCAGTAACTCGCCTGCTTTCACACCGTGAGCATATTGCTCTGCTTCGGTCATGTTTGGCAATAATGATTGTAAATCTTCTCCTTCAAGCCAACTCAATAGCTGATAGACATTTTTACCATCGTTACATACGCCGAAATCTATAGGCTGTGAAATAGGAATGCCAAGTGTAGCGACACGCTCCAGTATACTGTACTCAGCTTCTTTTACATCGGTATCTTCGATGTCGGAGATTCGTAGGAGCAACTTTTGCCCACTTGCAGTTTCAATAAGATATTTTTTGTCATCTGATGCACCCTTTGTAATAGGTTCAATTTTGACAAATGTATCGTAACATGGGATGTCTTTCATCATTATCTCCTAATGAAAAACCATAATTTTTTATGCATGTACCAAACTCCTGTGGTACGGAAGTGCGCTATTGCCAGATATTCACATTAAAAGTTAGCCTTGTGTAGTGGGCAAGTTGATTATTTTAATATCTTTGCCCATTCGCTTGATGAATTTATTGGTAGTTTCGTCAAAATTTTTCGTTAATTCTTCGGGTGACATTTTGCGGTAGCGCAGGGAATTTTCATTCTTAATTTTATGGATTTCCAACATTGCCATACTCTCAGTCATTTAATTCAACCTCCTCTAGTAGCATTGATGGGGGCATAATACTAATTTCCTTGTAATGGTTAATGGCGTTCACAATCTTCACCTTGTTGATGGTCTTATAATTTACAAGGTGCCTGAAATTCCACGAAATAATTATATCGCAGTTATATACTACCGCAAACGCAATATGCAAGCAGTCGGCATAGCTTTTTTCCTTCAACACATCCCCTGCGATATATTCGTCAGCTAGGCGCATAATTTCATCAGTCCTTGTTAGGATTTGGATTTGGATTTGCTTCAACCGCTCGAACATATGGCCGCGCTTGGGCTCATCACAGTTCTCTATTTCGTCAATGACGACGGGGGAGATGAAGATGTCATGCTTGCCGTTTATTATAATCTTCCCAAATGAACGTATTTAAGAAATGGAATTATTAAAATGCGTTATTTCCACCCTTCATAGAATTTATACTCGCCAAGTTTGTAAAATTGTAGTCCACATCATCTGCATAATCAAACTCACCTGTAGACACCCACTTTGTTGTCGAAAAAATCATTAATCATGTCTACGTGTTGCTGTACAAATAATGTCGGAAGATTATCTCTATGAAAGTATTGCAAATCATATGTTTCATTATTATCTATATACAGCGTGCCACCCACAACACTTGCCTTAAAATTATAACATATGGTTTGTGCCTTATCGCCGTTGTGATATTCAAAAAAATATTTAGAATATATCCCAATTAAATACTCAATCCTTATATCAAGTCCCGTTTCTTCTTTTACTTCACGTATGGCCGCCTCTTCAATAGATTCGCCCAATTCAACAACTCCACCAGGTATTCCCCAGATATTATTTGTTTTGCTTCGTTTTTGTAATAAAATTTCATTGTGTTCATTGACAATGCAAGCACCCGAACAATTGAGAAAAATCCTTTCATTCCCAACCTTGCTACGTACCCATTTAATATAATGGCTCATGCAGTTTCCCCTCCGAAAATATAAACGTTACGCACGTACCACACTCATCCGCGTTAAGTTCATAAATCACACGAACATCTCCAACCCTTAAACGATAACGTAAATTTAATGCGCTTGCAATTCTTCATAGCTTATCCTCATATCTTGCAAAAGCGCATCAAGCGACACAGTATCCCCTGTTATCTTATTCAGATAAACAAGTCCACTCTGACCAATCGCCATTTGATAACTGCTCTTGATAGTAAACGGCGGCAGAATCCAAATAGGTTAGGGCATATGATGTATGCAGACTTACTTGCTGTACGTTGGGCAAGGCTTCCACTCGTGTAATGGCTACTTCCGCAGTAATTTTCCCACTGATATAATCCTCAACAACGAAATTAACCTTGTCGTTTGCAATAGAGCCTCGAACGATACCATGTGTATGACGCAAACGGTCGTCAGGCTTACCTTTTCGCCTATTATCCCGCACGAAGTTTAACCATTCCAATGTTGGTTCGTCGAAGATAAGCGGATTAACATTCTCATCAGAGAATATGCTACCGCCCAATGTGTATTTCATCACAACGGGTTTACCCGAAAACGCCGCACGACTTTTCGCCCAACGCCGTGCAACATCAAGGTTGCTACCCAAATAAAAACCTTGCCCAAAATCTGTGCGATGGCGACCTTTGGTTAAATCAATTTCATGTATGATTTGTGTTGTACCGTGGTATAGTTCCATATTACGCCGCATGTACGTTTGCTAATTCGGCAGTTAGCAATTCCGCCATATATTCAAAACCTTGTGTATGGAATGAATCATAACCAGCCAGCACCTTTTCCACAAAGCCATACTGTTCTAACAGCCGTGCTGTTTCTGTCACCGTTTTTTGCAACTCGTCAGCTGTGTACTGTATCACATGCACTAGCCATACTGCCCTATCTGCTTCTGTATGCATTTTCCAAACCTCCCAACGTGATTATACAATTTTTACACCAAAGTTGCGCACCTATATACCGGCAAGCCGATGCGATGCGCCCTTCCGGGAACTGAACTTAGCTTATATTGCTTTCTACAAACTCTTTTACTTTTATTGCCATTGGTTCGTAAGCACCGTTATAAGCAATGGATATTGTGCTACCATCTACCTGCGAAAAGCAAATAAAGTCTTTTTTACTGACCAAAGCCTTATCTAAAGAAACCGAAACAGTATCTTTGAATAACATTGTTTTTTCATTCTTTCCTAACCCAGTGCCTGCAAAACCTTTTTCTACAATAATAACCTTGTCCTCATAAACAAACACTTCTTCACTATGCTCACCAAGCCCACCATCAAACTTAAAAAGCACACCTGCGGGGACTTTATTAAATACTTCGTTACGAATTTCAGCAAAAACATTATTTTCTGATTTTATAGCTCCTACTATTTCGCTTGCTGTGCGATTTTCAAAAGAGTTCATCGCAATCGCCTTTTCGCCCATGTTTAATTCTGTGTGGCTTAGTCCAAAAGGTAAAATGCAGTCATCACAAATAACGCCGTCTTTTAGTTTGTGATTCAAGCTAAAAAAGCCCTGTTTTTTATTACAATTAACGCAAAATTTCTTCATAAAATAAATCCTCCTAAAATGTAATTTATGTGTGTGTCACACAGTTTTTTAAGCATGGTTATACATGTGTTTTCCGCAAACGATTAAAATTGCAATGCCAATTGCTATACCAAAATCAATGATACCTTGACTATGATAAAGTGTAGTGCCTTGAATGTCTGCAAACAGATATTCATCAAAGAATATAAGAAATGCTTCCGCCAGTGTAAATACACCTATGTTGTATATTAAATAAGTTATGCCAAGCACAAATCCAAGAATTACGGCCACAATTGCAGTAAGTACAAGAAAAACAGGAAATGTTTTTCCATATGCTCCTTTTCCTAATTTGAATCCAACAAGAATACAGACACCCGCTAGAATCCCCGGGACAATACCATCTACCCAATTAGTAAGGCCGATAGTGTTGAAATAGACTATTTGGATAAACACAGCTACTGCCGCTCCAAGAATTGTAAGTAAATTTCCTGTAACATTGCTTTTAAGTTCCTTAGTGCTGGAATCATTCATTGAATACCCCTTCCTAATATAAATTTTGTCCAGTTGCCTACCATTACGATAAATTATATCAGAAAATAACAATACCTAGAACGTGTGCTGTGAAGGGTGGAAATAACGCTACTAACTACTTATACTACACGCTTTAATTTCAAGGGGCGTTTAGTAAGAAACTCTATCCCTTTATCCATTGTTGTTCGTGGGTGTGGATATATATCAATGTCCATCTCTAACGGCTCATCTATAAGATACAGCAGTCCTTTTTCAGTTCCGTTGTGTGAAATCGGCGAAAAAATTTCGTTATATTCAAGCATAGTCGGCTTTGTTGCAAATGCTTCAGCAAGTTCTTTCCACTGGGTTATTGTTTCACCCTCTCGCAAGATTTCAAACTCAACATTAGAACCGTGATACCAAGGCTTACGCATGTCAATCGGATAATCCATATCGCTCTCCTCTGTCAAAACATAAATTTTAAGCACGTACTACGCTTGCAGTGGTACATAAGTACGCTGTTCATTATAATTTTACCTCATGAATTTCTTGATTCGGTAGAAATCTGTACCGTGGCTTGAAAATTTGGGTTCTTTTGATTGAAAATATATCATCATCGTTACTGAACTGATAATTGAATCCCGCCAGCAAGTCACGCCCCAATAAATTCCTGAAATCTTGCTTTTCATCCATTATAATTTGAAATGGCCAATATTTACCTTCGTACTCAAATATATTGATTAAAGGTAACTGAACATATCCTGCATCTATTTTATTCCCGGCGGCCGTTGTTGGTTTATCTTTGTCCTCGAACACGATAGCATTTTTTTGAATCCAATCCATATCATACCCCAAACGCCACAACTCCGGTTTTGAAATGGTTGACGTATCAGCACCAGTATCCACTTTAAAACGCACAGGTAACATAGTCACAGCGTTTATTGGTTTTATGTCTATCGGAACATAGACCCTTCCAAATTCCGAAAATCCAATCTTATTCATAGTACACCACGTTTCCTATGGACGGATAAGGTTCTGTTAATGTACCATACATGGAAGCTACTCTTTGACCTTTATATTCATCCATAGATGCTTTCATCAAGTCCCTTTGGTCATCCGCAGTATAAATCACATACCCAAGGTCGTTGTCACATCGGTCAACAATTTCGGTTATAACCATCATAAAATATTTCGTTGGGTATTTTTTTACCGCATCCTTCGTGGTCATAATTTCGTTTGCTTCGATTTTTTCCAACATGGCAATTCCTCCCTGTTAATATAAATTTTCCATAAAGCGTTATTTACACCTTTCACAGCACACGTCCTATATTTTATCCGGGTTAAAAATAATCCCGATGTCCCCTTCTTCGTAGAGCATTCCCCCCAGCTCGGGGAGATAGCTGTAGGGCGTGGCCTTTTCGGGGGTGGCGTTTTGGGCGACGGCTTTGTAGCGGTCGATTTCCGTTTTGGGGCGGGGAATGTTGGAATGGCCGGTGTAAAAGGTGTCGAAGGGTAGGCTTTGGACGCGCTCCAGCATGGCGATGTAGTCGGCCATGGGTAGGCTGTCTTGCAGATAGAGCCACTGATGGGGGCCCAGGGCGTCGCTGACCAGGAGAACGCGCCGCTGGCGGACGAGCAAGCCTACGGAGCCGGCGGTGTGGCCTTCCAGGGCCACGGCTTCCACTTCCATGCCCCCCAGGTCGAAGACGCGGCCCACTTCCAGCGGGCCCAAGTCCCCGGAGCCTAAATGGATGAAGCTTTCGTGGTCGAGGGTGGGGGGGACGCGCTGGGCGTTATTTTCCAGTGCCCGGCGGCGGCCCGTGCGGGAGGTGTGCTTCCTGCACAGCACCTCGTCGGCGGGGTGGATTAACGCGCCGCCGAACTGTACCGCGCCGCAAGCATGGTCATAATGGCCGTGTCCCAGCACCACGGTTACGGGCAGACTGGTGATTTCAGCCACACACGCCCGCAACGGGCCGAAGCCGAAGGCGGCGTCGTATAGTATCGCTTCTTTTTCCCCCACCAACAGATAACAAAATACCCTGTCGGGCTCGCAAATGCTGTAAATCCCCTCATGAAGGGCTTTCACTTTGTAATAACTCATCCGGTTCCGCTCCTTTTCGCAAATAGATTCGCAGCCACCAGGCACCGGCGGCGGCAATGCGCAAGAAAAATATAATCCAAAAGGTATTGCGCAAGGCGGGCATATCGCCGCCCAGCAGACGGTACAAGGCCACCCCGGCCACGGGGAACACCGCATTGGAGGCCATGATGACGCAAGTATACAACGAAATGGATAAACTGCGATACTCCTTATCCACCACTTTCAGCAGGCATTGGAAAAAATTGAGGACAATGGTGGCGAAGCTCATATGGCCGATAAAATTGGCCACCAGAAAAACGGGTATCCCCATCCGTGTGGGTACGCTGAGGGCTAAAATCATGGCAATGGGGCACAGCGCAAGCCCTAAAATGCCAAAAGTCACCGGCTTTTCCACCCCATAGCGGGTATTTTTCTTGCTCCAAAAGGCCAGCGTAACCAACTGCGCCAACGTAGCCCCCACCCCGGTCAGCCCCAGCAGAAATTCGTTCATATGTAGGTAATTGGCTTGCCCGATGAAATACAGCGTCCAGTCCAAATGCCAGGAGATATGGAAAAACAACGCCACCGCCACAAAGCCGATGAAGGGCTTGCTCCGCCTCATGCGGTTCACGGCGGTTTTGAACTGAGCAAGGGAAACGCGCCGGGGCTCAGCGGGCATGGTGGCCTTGATTTGACGCAGGAAAATGGCGTTGGCTACGAGCAAAGTCCCCACCAGCAAATAAAAAATCTGATGCACCAGAATTTTTCCTTCATGGGTGGGGACAGCGGCCAAAATGCCCCCGCTGACCAGCGGCAAGCAAATGGAAATAATCATGGTGATGCGCGCCCGGAAGGTAAGCACCGCGTTTCGCTTGTCCGCTTCCACCACCTCGGGGAAATAAGCTTGCCACGATAAGTTGTACATCGCCGTAGACACATTGCCCAAGGCGATGAAGCCCAGGAAGAAATACACCGTATGTACCGGAATAAACGCCGCCAGCCCACCCAGCACAAAAAATAGCGCGGCCATCAGCAGTGACCCGGAAAGCATCCGCCGCTTGTTGAGCAGACTGTCCGCAAACAGCCCCGCGGGAATCAAAAGCACTAAATTTATTATCTGGGGCAGGAACTGGAGCAGACTCAGCTGAAACGCCCCCGCCCCCAGCCGCAGGGCAAAAATATTATGGTTGTTCGCGGCGATGCTGATGGCACCCATGAGCAATAGGCCGTCTATGCCATACTTTACGGCATGGGGGTTTCCATCGACAAAGGCCCTGACCCGGGCGGTTAGCAATTTTAACATAGGGGGAATTATACCACAGAAGCATTGCGGAAAAAGCGCGCGCAGGTGTCTACCTTTTTTGCCAGAGCGTAGTATAATGTCCTGGGAGGTGGATAATGGAAATTAAATTGGACGGCATGTTACCAGACTATCCCGCTTTTGAAGAAGGGATTAACCGTGCGCCCAGCCGGGGATTTCGGCTAACGGGCGCGCAAGCGGAAACGGCTTTGCGAAACGCCCTTAGATATGTGCCGGCGTGCTGGCATGAGGTGCTGGCCCGGGAATTTATGGAGGAGCTGGTCACCTATGGCCGGATTTACGGGTACCGCTTCCGGCCGGCGGGGCGCATTTATGGCAAGCCGGTGGAGGCGTATCGGGGCCGGTGCCTGGCGGGCAAGGCTTTTCAGGTGATGATTGACAATAATCTGGACTTTGAAACGGCTTTGTACCCCTACGAGCTGGTGACATACGGGGAGACGGGGAGCGTCTGCGCCAATTGGATGCAGTACCGGCTGATTGTGCAGTACTTGGAGGTGCTGACCGAGGCACAGACTTTGGTGATTTCCAGCGGGCATCCCTTGGGGCTGTTTCCGTCGAAAAAGGACGCGCCCCGGGTGATTATTACCAACGCTTTGATGGTGGGCATGTTTGACAATATCGGGGATTGGGAAATCGCCCAGCAGATGGGGGTGGCCAATTATGGGCAGATGACCGCCGGAGGCTGGATGTACATTGGCCCCCAGGGCATTGTGCACGGCACATATAATACACTGCTGAACGCGGGCCGCTTGAAGCTTGGGCTTTCCATAGACCAGGATTTGAGCGGTATTTTATTTGTGTCCAGCGGGCTGGGCGGCATGAGCGGCGCGCAACCCAAGGCCATGGAGATTGCCGGTGGCGTGGCCATCGTAGCGGAGGTGGATGGTGCCCGGATACAGACCCGCCACGCCCAGGGCTGGGTGCGCAAAGTCAGCGGCGACCCGGGCGAGGTGTTCACCATTGCGGCGGAGCATATAAATAGGAAGGAACCCATGTCCATCGCCTACCACGGCAATATCGTGGACTTGCTGGAATACGCGGTGGAAAATAACATTCACATTCCCCTACTCTCCGACCAGACCTCCTGCCACAATGTATATTCCGGCGGGTACTGCCCGCGCATTCCCTTCGAAGAGCGTACCCGTATGCTGGCCTCCGACCGGGAGAAATTCGCCGCGCTGGTGGACGAAGCCCTGCGCACGCATATCCGGCTGATTCAAATACTGGCCGGGCGCGGGACTTATTTCTTCGATTACGGGAACGCCTTTTTGAAGGCCGTGTACGACGCCGGGGTAAAGGAAATCTCGAAGAACGGCGTGGACGAGAAGGACGGCTTCGTTTTCCCCTCCTACGTGGAGGACATTTTGGGGCCGGAGCTGTTTGACTACGGCTACGGGCCTTTCCGCTGGGTGTGCCTGAGCGGCGACCCCGAGGATTTGCGCAAAACCGACGCCGCCGCCATGGCTTGCATCGACCCGGACCGCCGGGCCCAGGACCGGGACAATTACATCTGGGTGCGGGACGCGGAGAAAAATAAAATGGTGGTGGGCACCCTGGCCCGTATCCTGTACCAGGACGCGGAGGGCCGCACGAAGATTGCTCTGCGCTTCAATGAAATGGTGAAAAACGGCGAGGTAGGCCCCATCATGCTGGGGCGCGACCACCATGATGTGTCCGGCACGGATTCCCCCTTCCGGGAGACATCCAATATCAAGGACGGCAGTAATGTGATGGCCGATATGGCCACCCAATGCTTCGCCGGGAACGCCGCACGGGGCATGAGCCTCGTCGCCTTGCACAACGGCGGCGGCGTGGGCATCGGCAAGTCCATTAACGGCGGCTTCGGCATGGTGCTGGACGGCTCAGACACAGCCGCACAAATCATCAAGACCGCCATGATGTGGGACGTCATGGGCGGCATCGCCCGGCGTGCCTGGGCACGGAATGAAAATTCCATCGCCACGGCAATGGAATATAACCGGAACTACAGCAACCAGGGGCATATCACTTTGCCGTATACAGCGGATGACGCGCTGGTACGGACGATTATTGGAGGTCACACATGGTAAAGATTATCGAATGCATCCCCAATTTCAGCGAGGGGCGGCGGGAGGAAATCATTGAAGGGCTGGCCGGTGTTGCCCGGGGCGTGGCGGGGGTCACGCTGTTGGATTATTCCGCCGACGCCAGCCACAACCGCTCGGTGTTTACGCTGATGGGCGACCCGGAGGGCATCAAAACCGCCGCCATCGCTTTGGCGAAATTCGCGGCGGAGCATATTGACTTGACCCGGCACGAGGGCGAGCATCCCCGGATGGGTGCCACAGACGTGATTCCCTTCGTGCCGATAAAGGGTGCCACCATGGCGGATTGTATCGCCATCGCCAGGGAAGTGGGCGAAACCCTTGCCCGCGAGGTGAAAATCCCGGTATTTTTGTACGAGGAGGCCGCCACCAAGGAGACCCGCCGCAACCTGGCCACCGTTCGCAAGGGGCAATTCGAGGGTATGGCGAAGAAGCTGGCCAAGGCCGAATGGAAGCCAGATTTCGGCGATTGTGCCCCCCACCCCACCGCCGGGGTGACAGCCGTGGGTGCGCGGATGCCGTTGATTGCCTTCAATGTGAACCTTTCCACCAGCGATGTGAAGATTGCCGATAACATCGCCAAGGTGGTGCGCGGCTCCGGCGGCGGGCTGAAATACTGCAAGGGCATCGGTATTTTGCTGGAAGAACGCAACATTGCCCAGGTTTCCATGAACATGGTCAACTACGAGGGGACGCCCCTGTACCGCGCCGTGGAGCTGATTAAAGCGGAAGCGAAACGCTACGGCGTGCATGTCATCGGGACGGAGCTGATTGGCCTGGCCCCGGTGAAGGCTCTCGTTGACAGCGCGGAATATTACTTACAGCTGGAGGATTTTGACTACGGTAAGCAGGTCTTGGAAAATCATCTATGGTAGAGCTGCGTATTGCGAATATCGGTCTGCTGGCCACGCCGGAGGGAAGCAGTGCGCGGCGCGGTGCCGGGCAAGATAAAATCCGGCTGGTAAAAAATGCCGTCATCGGGGTGACAAAGGGGAAAATTGTCTACGCGGGCGACGGGGAAAACGCGCCCGCCGGCATAGCGGAGTATGACGCGGGGGGACGGCTGGCCACGCCGGGGCTGGTGGACGCCCACACCCATTTGGTCTTCGGCGGCTTTCGCCAGCATGAGCTTGAATATAAACTGGCGGGCATGGCTTACTTGGACATTTTGCGCTCGGGGGGTGGCATTCTTTCCACGGTGGAGGCCACCCGCGCCGCCACGCGGGACGCGCTCTATAATAAAAGCGCGGCCTTCCTGGACGCCATGCTGGCCCACGGCACCACCACCGCAGAGATAAAATCCGGGTACGGATTAAACCTCGAAACCGAGCTGAAACAACTGGCGGTCATCAACGATTTGCAAAAAAAATACAGCGTTGTGCCCACCTTCATGGGGGCCCACGCCGTCCCCAAGGAATACGCGGGCAACCCGGACGCCTACGTGGACTATATAATTGAAGCGATGCTACCCACCGTGGCCGAAGGCGGACTGGCGAAGTATTGCGATATTTTCTGCGAAAAATCGGTCTTTGACATTGCCCAGTCCCGGAAAATATTAGAAGCGGCGCGGGGGCACGGGCTACAGCTCAAAATCCACGCCGACGAAATCGAGCCCATGGGGGGCGCGGGGCTGGCGGCGGAAATGGGAGCGGTTTCCGCGGAGCATCTTTTACAGGCCAGTGATACGGATTTGTCCGCCATGGCCCAGGCCGGAACCATTGCCGTGCTTTTGCCCGCCACCAGCTTTTATCTGGACAAAAACTACGCCCGGGCGCGGGCCATGGTGGAGAAAAGCATTCCCGTAGCCGTCGCCTCGGATTTCAACCCCGGCTCCAGCCCCAGCTACAACATGCAATTTGTCCTCAACCTGGCTTGCCTGAAGCTCAAATTGTCCCCCGCCGAAGCCCTTACCGCCGCCACCCTCAACGCCGCCGCCGCCATCGGCTGCGCAGACACGAAGGGCAGCCTCGAAGCGGGCAAGGACGCAGACATCGTGCTGTGGGATTGCCCAGACATAAACTTCTTGTTTTACCGCTACGGCAACAATCAAGTGCATAAAGTGTTCAAGGAGGGGGCGTTAATTTAATTCACCACCATGGAGTAAAAGCCCGCGTGGAAGGGGTGAAGCGGGGTAAATGGGCCGCGCTGGCACTCGTTGCGGGATGATTGGCTCTGTCGGAGAAGTGGTTGCGTTGGTCTTGTTTCACAAGCCTCAACGCCAACCACGTAACTCCGCCATTCGCCACTAATCACGCAACTTCGCGAGACGCGCTTACCCGTCCACCCCGCTTCACCCCACCACGCTCCCTACTCGCAGGTATGTGGTGAGTAATTTATCTTTCACACTACCCCACCCCGCAACTTGCGAGCGTTAGTGGGTAATGAAATTACTCTGTCACGTTGATTGCGTATTTCTTGTTCCGTGGGAGGGGGTGGGTGAATGCGCAAGCGCGTCTCGCGGGAAGGCGAAATTAACGGCGAATGGGCGGCTTAGTACTCGGCGTTGAGGCTTCGGAGAAGACCAACGCGAGTACTTGCCGCACAGAGCCGTTCATGAGCATTCCCGTGCTAGCGCGGCGCATTCACCCACCCCCTCCCACGGGAGCACAATAGAACGCAAACAGCAATGCCATAACAAATTTAATTAACGTTTCAAGGAGGGTTCGTCATGTTGACAGGATTAAAGGTAAGTGAATTTATTAATCGGGTGGCCTCCGATTCTCCCGCCCCTGGCGGCGGCTCGGTGGCGGCGGTGACGGCGGCTCAGGGCATCGCCCTCACCCGCATGGTGGCCTTGCTCACCGTGGGCAAGAAAAAATACGCCCAGTACGACGCCCTCATGGGCGAGATTTCCGCCAAGGCCGAGGTGCTGGCCAACAAGCTCACGGCGTATGTAGACAAGGACACGGAAGCCTACAACGGCGTGTCTGCGGTGTTTGCCCTGCCGAAAAATACCGACGAGGAAAAAAAGGCCCGCTCCGCCGCCATGCAAACAGCACTAAAGGCCGCCGCCGCCGTCCCCTTCGAGGTGATGGAGCTGTGCGTGGAGGCGTTGAAGCTCACGGAGGAAGCCGTGGGCAAGTCGAATACCAACGCCGCCTCGGATTTGGGCGTGGCCGCGCTGAATATAGGCGCGGGAGCCATGGGCGCGTGGCTGAACGTGAAAATCAATCTGGCGGGTATAAAAGACGCGGATTTCACCGCCCGATACGGCCAGCAGGGTGCTACGCTGGACAAGGAGGCCCAGGCGATTTCCGCACGTATCTATGAGCAAATTTTAACGTCCTTGGAGGGATAACATGCTAGCCATCACCCCCGACGAAGTCCTCACTTTGCCCGAGCTGATGGCGGTAGCCCGCAACGGCGAGAAAGTAACGCTTCACCCCCGCACCATTGCCGTCATCGAAAAATCCCGCGCCACGGTGGAGCGGATGGTACGCGAAGGGCATATCGTCTATGGCATTACCACGGGCTTTGGCAGTTTTTATAACAAGACTATCGGCCCGGAGGAAACCCACGCGCTACAGCGCAACCTGATAGAAAGCCACGCCTGCGGGGTGGGCAAGCCCCTGCCCGTGGACGTGGTGCGGGCCATGATGCTACTGCGGGTGAAATCCCTGTCCCAGGGCTATTCGGGGATTCGGCTGTCCACCTTGGAGACTTTGCTGGCCATGCTGAACAAGGGCGTCGTCCCTTTGGTGCCGGAGAAGGGCTCCTTGGGGGCCAGCGGGGATTTGTGCCCGTTGTCTCATATGATTCTTCCCATGCTGGGGAAGGGCGAGGCGTATTATCAAGGGGATTTGCTGGCGGGGCAGGAAGCCATGTCCCGCGCCGGCATCCCATTAATCGAGCTGGAGGCCAAGGAAGGGCTGGCCCTGAATAATGGGACGCAGTGCATGACCGCCATCGGCGCGTTGGCGGTGCATGACGCGCTATATCTATTGGAAACGGCGGAGCTTTCCGCCGCTTTGTCTTTGGAAGCCCTCAACGGGCGCATCGACGCCTTCGATGCCCAAATTCACGAAACACGCCGCCAGGACGGGCAGAAAATCAGCGCGGCGCGCATACGTGCCCACACGGCGGGGTCGTCCTTTTTGTATGAGCTGGGCACGGATATGAAGCATTCCCGGGTGCAGGACGCCTACGCCCTGCGCTGTGTCGCCCAGGTGCACGGGGCGAGCCGGGACGCCATCAACTATGTAGCTTCGGTAATCCATAAGGAAATGAACGCCGTTACGGACAATCCCCTCATCATCGGCGAGGAGGCCATTTCCAGCGGCAATTTCCACGGCCAGCCCGTGGCGTTGGCCATGGATTTCCTGGGCATCGCCCTTGCGGAGCTGGCCAACATAGCCGAGCGGCGGCTGGAGCGCATGGTGAACAAGGATTTATCCAACGGCCTGACCCCCTACCTCACCGACGAGGGAAAGGGCGGCTTGCATTCCGGTTTTATGTTGGTACAATATGCGGCGGCGGCTCTAGTTTCCGAGAATAAAATACTGGCGCACCCCGCCAGCGTGGATTCCATTTCCAGCTCCAACAACCAGGAGGACCATGTTTCCATGGGGACCATCGCGGCACGCAAAGCCACGGAAATACTGGAAAACACCCGCCAAGTCATTGCCATGGAGCTGTTGACGGCGGCCCAAGCCATCGACCTGCGCCGCAGAGGCGTGGGGCGCGGAGGCTTGGACGAGCGCGAACGCCCAAAGTGGCAAAAAGGCGCGGCCCTGCCCACACATTTGGGCGCGGCAACACAAGCCCTGTACAATAAAATCCGCCAGCGCGTCCCCGCCATGCTGGAAGACCGGGTCATCGCCCCAGACATCGCCACTGTTACACAGATAATAAAATTGGAGGAAGTCCTATGAAGTATGTTCCCGAGCCCTTTCGCATTAAAATGGTGGAAAAAATCAAGCCCCTCACCCGTCAGGAACGGGAGGCGCGCATCCAAGCCGCGAATTATAATCTCTTTGGCTTGCACGCGCAGGACGTGTACATCGACTTGCTCACCGACTCCGGCACGGGTGCCATGAGCTCCGACCAGTGGGCGGGGATTATGCAAGGCGACGAAGCCTACGCCGGCTCCAAGAGCTATTATCATTTAATCGACGCGGGGAAGGACATCTTCGGCTATGATTTCATCCAGCCGGTGCATCAGGGCCGCGCCGGAGAAAAGGTGCTTTTCCCGCTATTTCTGGGCAAGGGGAAGTACGCCATTTCGAATACCTTCTTCGACACCACCCGCGCCCATGTGGAGCTGGCCGGAGCCCGCGCCATCGACTGCGTGGTGGAGGCGGCCAAAAACCCCGCCGTCCGCGCCCCCTTCAAAGGAAACATGGACACCGCCAAGCTGGAACAGCTCATCAACGAGCTGGGCGCGGAAAACGTGGGGCTGGTGGTGCTGACCATCACCAACAATTCCGCCGGGGGCCAGCCCGTTTCCATGGAAAATATAAAGACCACCGCGCAAATATGTAAAAAATATAACCTGACCCTGGAAATCGACGCCGCCCGCTTCGCGGAGAACGCCTATTTCATCAAGCGCGACGAGCCGGGCTACGGGGACAAATCCCTCCAAGACATCATCCGGGAGATGTTCAGCCACGGGGACATTTTCCATATGTCCTCCAAGAAGGACGCCATCGTCAACATGGGCGGCATCCTTGGGGTGAAGGACGCCGCCCATCCCATCATCGCCGGCATCAAGGCCCATTGCATCTCCTACGAAGGCTTCTACACCTATGGCGGCATGTCCGGCCGGGACATGGAAGCCCTGGCCATCGGCCTGTACGAGGGCACGGAGGAGGATTTCCTGCGCTACCGCATCGGCCAGGCCGAATACCTGGCCGCCCAGCTGGACACAGCCGGCATCGTCTACCAAAGCCCCGTGGGCGGCCACGGCCTGTTCATCGACGCGGCGGCCCTTTTCCCCCACATCCCCTATACCGAATTTCCCGCCCAGGTGCTGGCCATCGAGCTGTACAAGGAGGCCGGCATCCGCACCTGCGACATCGGCAGCTTCATGCTGGGCAACGACCCGGACACGGGCGTCCAGCTCCAATCCGACTTCGAGTTCACCCGCTTCGCCATCCCCCGCCGGGTATACACCCAGGCCCATTTCGACATCATGGCCGAGGCCCTCATCGCAATAAAAGACCGCGCCCATACCATCGAGCGCGGCATGAAAATCACCTGGGAACCACCTATTCTGCGGCATTTTCAGGCAAAGCTGGCGTATGTGTAAATGACTTTCACTGGGTATATATAGATGGGCGTTGGCTGTCTATGTGGAAAGTCTTAGCCTTTGTCAAGGATATGTTCAGTCCATTTAATATTGCTTGTAAAGCAAACATTCAGCCATATTTTATAATCAAGTTCGGAAAAGGCTTGTGCGAAACGACTCCGCAACTGGTCTTGTTCTGTTAGCGAAGCCAACTGTGAGCCTCCTTTAATAACATAGTCAATTTCAACAATGACTTTGTTTCCGACTTTCCCCAATCGTAGAACCTTATCAGAAAAATCATAACCATTATTGATTTGCTCTATTTTTTCGGTAATGGCATTAGCAATATCATCTGATGGGCTTGTCTGCATTAGTTCTCTCATGCACTCCCTCATTCCAGTAATAGGGGATAGGGCAAAAATCAGCATGAGGATAACCGCTAATATAGGGTCAATATACGGGGTGATTCCGCTGATGGGGGTTAGGTTCAATACCCATGCAATGCTAAACCCAAGCACTATACCAACGCCGACCATTACGCTAAACTTCCATGCAATAATGGTCGCCATCACAAGAGGGCTTGGGTTCTTTTTCGCCAACGAACTAAAATAGCGATATACGCAGACGTTAAAAATAACAGAGAACACACCAAACAGGATACTTGATGTTACTTGTATCTCGTGATTCCCTCCTGCAAATAGCATTTGTACGCTGTTTACAATAATCACAACACAAACCGCAAGCAAAAATATGTTATTTGGGATGCCAACAAAGGGTTCCAATGTTTCTTTGCCGAATGGATATTTTTTTGAATTTCTTTTGCTAATAAATTTAATCACAAATAGATTTACGATTGCAAGGGGAGCGGCACTCAAATTGGAAATCCCCTCTGCCATAATCGTTTGTGATGAAACTAAAATACCCGTAACTAATGCGATTAAAGCGTAAGTAATTACGATTGCCACGTTAATCGTCAACATTTTTTGGGTTAGGGCTTCCGTGGCTGATTTTTCCTTTTTTGTAACTGAATCTTGCATTTTACTACCTCCACTTGAAATTTTTTGATGTAAGTATACAATAGCATGTGAGGTAGATTTGTGAAGAAGGCACTTATTTGTGCCGTAGTTACCAAAAGGAAACCATTGGGGGTTTATCATGAAAAAACTAAAAAAAGAGTTGCCATCATGCCCTGTGCAAATCACTTTGTCCCTTATAGACAACAAGTGGAAAGTGCTTATCATTGGTGAAATTTTATTTGAGGGTACACAGCGTTTCAGCGAATTAAGAAAAGCCTTGCCCGCTATCT
>WQSR01000044.1 GCA_009787785.1 Defluviitaleaceae bacterium | reverse complement strand
CAACCGGGAAGAACTAAAATAATTTTCGGAAAAGAGTTTAAGAATATCTGTACTTCAGATGTGGCATTTTGGAATCCCGATACCGACGCATTGAAAAAAATTATGCAATTGATTGATATATGGAAAAAAAGCGTTGACACTAAATAAATAATTAAGACGTATTGCTCACATTAACAGGCAGGAGCGGAACACCACCGCCCTGTCTGTTTTACTTAATTCAAGAAAAAAGTATGTTATAATGGATTTGCAAGCGCAGAAATTTATATTATCGGAGGAAGCGTCAATGTCTGGAAAGTTGGTTGAAACTGCTATCAAAGAAAAACTTACTGGTGAAAAACAAAAAAACGCATTAGATTTTATCACTTCCATGCAGAAGAATGGATTTTCATTTAATGGGTGGTCTGATGGTGATAGCGAGGGGTGGGACCCCACTTATGACGGCAAGGGTTTTGGTTGCGTACTTGTTCACGATGCTTTTATGTTCTTCATAGGTCTTGCGTGGGATTTCGGACGCAGTGACATAGAAGTGGATGACGAGTTGAAGGAATTTGCTTGTTCATCTACGACCATTTGCCCACAATCGTCATGTGAACCGCCTTACTGTCAAGGCGAAAATCACAGTAAAAATCGCTGGCAGATATTTGGAAAACAATACGAAAGCACTTGTCACTCACCTTTGCAATTCATCGACCCGGATTCTAAAACATTAGATAATATATTGAAGTTGCTTTTAGCGACAAAATAGGTCAGGAGCATTAGGCTGTGTTGCCTATTTACCTATTCAGAAAAACCCACAACGATATTACCCACACCCCCACGCCGTACATCAAGGCGGCGGCGAAGTTTGGCTACAAAGTTCTTGTTGTTCATTTGCCGATAGCCGTTGTCTTTTGCCCATTGAGTATCGAATTGGAAGGCCCTTGCATTTCATCATCACGGCTAAGCCTGCCGTATAAAATATTCAATTTTTCTATCCGTAAAAAAGGGCCATCTCCAAGACGGCCCTTTTCCTACTCATTTACGCTATTATCAGCCTCTGCCAAAGAAAGCGTTCAACTGGTCTTGCGCGGGGCCTCTGCGGTACGCTACTGCCTCTGCCACGGTACGCACACCGTCAAAGATGTCAAAGCCGACTTCTGCGGCAATGTCTTCCAGGTCGGCGGCAAAGCCGGGGTCAAATTTAAGGCGGCGGTCGGCGATTTCCACTACCATGCGCACGCAATCCTCGGTGAAGAGGTAGTTGCGCGGCCAGGTGAGCGCGCCTTCCGTTACCAGGAACAAATCGTCTCCAGGCCATGCCTGCAGGGCTTCCATTACTTGCAATATAAGCTCGGGGTCCTCTGTACCGGCAGGGATTACCCAGCCGCCGGCAAAGCCAATAAGCCCTGCATAGCCCACACCTTGGGGCCCTTGGGGGAAGGGAAGCACACGGTATTCGAACGCGTCGCCAACGGTCATGCCGGGTACCCATTTTTCCATAACCGGGAACAATACGCCCCCTTGGTCGAAGGCGGTGATGTTGCCCCACCAATCGTAGAGGGATACATTGCCTTCACGGTCATACCAGAACAGGCGTTCCTCATACAGTTGGGCAAAAAATTCAAGGGCTTGCATGGTTCTGGGATGGTCGAAGGCGAATTGATAGTCGTCGGTGGCAAGCATACCGTTGTTGGAGGCGACAATCAATTGCAATACGTCGCGGGGCACACCGGAAACGCCGAAATAGCCCTGTCCCGCCGCAGTACGCATCATTTCAAGCATGGCGTCCCAAGTCCAGCCGCCGGCGTGATACAACGCCACCGGGTCGGCGATACCCAGCCTCGTACCCAGTTCGATATTATAGGCTATATAGAAGGACTGCACGCGGGGGGCGTGGTTTTGAAGCGACCAAATACCGCCGCCAAACTCAAAGCCGGGGCGCGACCACACATTCGGGCCTTGAACATCGCTACCGGGTACGTTGAGGGTGCCAAGGTCAATAATGTGGCCGCCCATGTAGGCCCTGCCCATCATACCCGGGGAAAGCTCCACAATATCACCGATGGGCGCGTTGCCGAACTGGCCGGAAAGGAAGGCGTCGAAGTGGTCTTCGTATTCCATGGTGGATATCGGTTCGAAACGTACGTTGAAGCGTTCCTCCACGGCGCGCATGTTTTCGTACTGCATCATGGCAATTTCAAAGTCGCTAACCTCATCGGGGTCAGGCTCCTCCATGTGGTACAACGAACCATGGAAGTTGGGCACATACCATGACGTTACGCGGATGACACGGGGCGGGCCATCATGTGCAACGGGTGGTGCGGGTACTGCCGGTGCAGGGGTCACGCCGGGTGTCACCGGCGCGGGGGTTGCCGGGGGCGGCGCGGGGGAAGGGTCGTCCCCGCCTCTGCATCCCGTTACCGCGAAAAGTACCGCGAATACGGCAAGCACCATGACAATTTTAACGATGTTGCGTGCAAATGCGTTCATTTGCGATTCCTCCTTTTTCATTTCATTTTATATAATCATCCTACAATCCCGCTGCGCTCCAGTCCTTCCACAAAGTAACGCTGCAGGAACAGATAGATTATCATAATAGGGGCAATGGCAAGCAACACACCGCCGAAGGTAATCATTTGCATCATGACGGGGTTGCGCATGTCGTGGAAGTCGGAATAGGTCCATCCCACGGCGTTGAGCCGCGATGCCATCAGGGTGTTGCCCGTCATCAGCATACCGGCATAATACGTGTCGTTATAATGCCAAACAAAGGCGAACAGGAAAACCGTAACCACAGCGGGGACGGCGTTGGGCATCATGATGCGCAAATACGTGCCCAAGGGGCCGGTACCGTCGATGAAAGCGGCTTCCTCTATTTCCTTGGGGATACCCCGGAAAAACTGGCGGAAAATAAATATATACAAACCCGAGCGTATGCCCACCCCGGTAAGGGTCAGTGCCAGAATAGCCCACGGCCAGGTGGGGTCAAGCAAGCTCCAGCTTTCGTTACCCAAAAAGAAACGGAAATTGATTTGCATGGGAATCATATAGGTCTGCACCGGTACGATGATGCTAACAACCACAAGGCCAAACAACAGCCCGCTCCCCGGGAATTTGAACCGGGCAAAGCCGTATCCGACAAAGGAGGTAATCACCACATGCACCAGCGCAAGGGAAATGGAGAATATCATGGTCCTTAACAGCGCGTCCCAATAATTCATAAACCGGAAGGCATTGGCTATATTGTACAGGCTCGGGTTCTGGGGGAATAAAAATACCAGCGGGTTGCCGATATCCTCCGGCGACATAAAGGCGCGGGAAACAATCCCGATAACGGGGGCAAGTATAATGTAGCACACCCCCGATACGATGATGGCTATACCTATACCCAGTATGAAATCCCTGGTCTTACCTGTCCACTTTTGCCGGGTATTTTTAAAAGTGGGGGAATCCATCCATTTTTTCATGTCAACTATTTTTGTCATTTCGCTCCCCCTAATCGTAATAAAACACTTTGCGTGAAATTACCCAGCACACCGAGAACAAAACAAGGCACACCAATATAGCCGTGGACAGCGACATGGCCGCCGAAGCACCAAAGTTTTGCAAGCTGAAAAAGGTATCGTGTGCCGTAGTCACCACTTCGCTGTTGGCGTAGGTATCCACCACGGTATATACAACGTTGGTGACAATCAACGGCGAAACCATGGGCATGGTAATTTTCCAAAAGATTTCATAGCTGGTCGCGCCTTCAATTTGCGCCACTTCATACATGGAGGGCGGTATTGATTGCAACGCGGCAAGGAAAATAAGTATCTGCACCCCCGCCGCCCGTATTACCTCATGCAAATTGGCAATGGTCTCCACCAAAAAATCAACCACCTGGGGCGGTATTTCAAACATTTCAAGCATACCGATGATGGCGGCGGCGTTAAATCCCGTTGCCGCCCGCATGGCCTCGGGGGAAACGCCGGTTATGCCGCCCATCATCATATTCATGACCATTTCCAGGGTATTTGCGATGGCCGCCGAGCCCATTATCACCGGAAGAAAGAAAATCGCCCGTACAAACCCCCGCCCGATAAACTTACGGTTTAAAATAATGGCCATAAACAGTGAAAAGAAAATAATCAGCGGCACATTCACTACCATTTGGAACACGGATTCAAACATCTCCCGCCCAAAGGTGGCGTGCTCGCGGAAAATATAATAAAAATTATCCAGCCCCACGGGGGTCAGAATGGTGCCCACGCCGGAAATCAGCTCCACGTGGTTAAAGCTGTGACGGAAGGCTTGGAAGATATTCCAAAGGAAGAAAAACGTAATCCCTATCAGCCACGGGAATATAAACATATACCCCGAAAACATCTGGCGGCCGCGCAGGGACAGCCCCTTCCTTTTACGCTTCGTGTTCACCGCTATACCTCCCCTACCGCAAACCACCTGGGCGGGATGATTACGCCGTTGTGTTCAAAGGCATATTCCGTAGCGTTTACATACACCCGCGTGCCGTTTCTGAAGGTAGTCACCGTTACCTGCCGCGCAGACAATATATCCTGGCCTCTTCCCGCAAGGACTTCAAATTCCACGATGGGCTCGCCGCGCAGATAGCGATATACATTGTTAAATTGGATGTAGTGGTTGATGGCCCGCTCCATCCAGTTTATATAATGGGTGGAATAAAACCGCTCGTGGGGAGAAAATTGTGCCACGCGGGTGGGCTGTGCCGTAAGGATATACCGGGGGGATGCCCCGGTTTTCATGCTGTTGAGCAGTACGTCAACGCTGTTGTAGTGGTCGCGCATGTTGGCGGGCATCCCGGCAAATTCAATAAACCCGTGTACCACCATGGGGAAGAAGGGTACCTCGTAGTCGATGATAAAGAAGCGGTCCGTTTCCGTGGGTACATCCACCAGATGGGAGGCAAAGGCAAGGGAATAATCGTTGCCGCCGGAAATAACCAGGTTGCCAAAGGCTTCGTTCAGGCGGTTCATTTGCGCGGCGGATATCAGGCGGGAATGCTCGCGGTCCACCGGGTTGCGCCGGTTTGTGCTTTCCGTAAGGATATCCCCCATGTCGGAAAGCATAAGGCCGTCAATGCCCACCCGCCGTTCATAGTTTGGGATAAAGCGGTCGATATGCTGTGGCAAAACAGAGGGATGCACCAGCAAGAACCAGTCATTCCTGTGGATGGAGCCACGGGTAATTAAAACATCCCGCGAAAAGCGCGAAAGGAAGCCGATATAGCCCGCCGGGTCGCGGGCGGTTTCCAAGGCCCGCTGGAAATTGCGGGAATACCAGTTGGTTAGCTGGAAGTTGACCACGGGATGCAGTCCGCCGCCGTTCCCCTGTAAGCGGGCGTGCAGGTGTTGCATATCCTGGGTCGCGCCAATGCCCCGTATGGGGTTTACCCGCTTGGCTACATCGTGGTTTACGCCACGGTTAAACCAGCCGTGCAACTGCATTTGAATTTTATTTACCCCGCCCGCGTTCAAGATATCCACGAAGCGGTTCATATCCGCAAGGTCGGTCATTATTTCAAGGGAATCATAGGGCGTACCCAAAAACCGCCGCCGTACGTCTACCGCACCCAGAATGTCCAGATAGAAGGAGCGGTCGCCGGGGCCGTCCAGGGGCGTCAACACGCCTCTTTCAATTAAATACTGCTGATATGCCTGTGCCATGTGACCCACGGTGGCGTTTTCCCCGGGCAGGAATTGGTACACAACCGTTATGTCGCCGGGGAAGACATGCTCCTGCACCACATACATATCCCCCGCGCCCCCGGGGATGCCCCCCATGTCCAATGTCATGGACTCGCGCAAATTGAAGCTGAACCACGCATTGTTCTGGGAGGTGGTTCCGCCGCGCCCAATGGATTCGGCGGCTACCTCGGCATTGACCGTGGCCAGGCCGCTCCCGCTTTTAACATGGGCAATCATGCCCGGGCCGCTGTTGTTTATCCCGATTACGGGAAGGCGCACCCGTTGCTCCTGCTGGGGGAAAAAGGTAGTCATGAGCAAATCCTCGCCATACACGCGGGAAGCGAAGGCCGGCTCCCGGTACATGCCGTTGTTAAAGCGAATGACCCCGCCCGCGCCGCTGGGCACAAGCATAAAGCCCTCGGTATCAAAATCCCCCGCGCCGAAAAAGCGCAGGATGTCAATGGCAAAAACCTGAGCGGTTAAATCCCCGGTTGCCTGTATGCCTTCAACGGGCACGTTCACAATCATTCGGTCGCGGTCCAGCATCAATTCGAAAACCACATCGAAGAAGTCGAAGCTGATTTCCGGTTCGTAGCCCACCAGCGCGTTGTACTCGAAGGTCATGTACAAATTCCAATCGAAGCGGTTAAAAATATTTAACATGCGGGTGGTATTCAACACATGGCCAAATATACCTTCAATCAGGCGCATGAAGCCCTCATGCTCCTCCGATTCCCGCCACTGCAAGCGGAAGAAACGGGCCTCGCTACGGTCGATTTCCTGCATATATTCATATATTTCCGCGTGTCTTTCCACGGGGAGGTAGCGGGGAATGGCGTGGAGGCCAATATCTAAGTTACCCACCACATATTCAATGCGCACACCGTTCATCGCGCCTTGGGAGATGGAGCTGATGGTAAATTGCTCGGGGCCGTACCGGGCGGAGTCGGGGTACATCCAGCGGTGGTGGCGGCGGCGGTTTTGGTCATAATAGCTGAAGCCCATGTTGGAGCGCATGATGCCCTGGTGGTGGGGGTTTGCCACGGTTTCTACCCCACGGGGGCTGGAATGCCAAATGGCACCGTTGCGCTTGTCGTATATGGCAAAGGTGGTGTCTTCCAGGTCTATATACAGCGCGATGTATTGCGTTTGTGCCACCCGCGCCTTGCCGGGTACGTTCCCCTCCCCCGTTTCGCTAAGCAGCACCAGCTCCCGGGAAAGCCCAAAGTCCATACGGTGGGTAAGATAGGTAAAATCATACATAGTCGCGCTGTTTAAATATAGGACATATCCAATAACCGCCGCGACGATAACCCCAAGGAAAATAAACCGGTTCCGCCATCTTCTCTTCGATTGTTTGCTCATATCGGACACCCCCTATATTCGGAATATGATTTCTGTATATACACTGTAAAGGAAGCTGTACAACTGCTGAAAAAGGGTAAAAGTCAAGGTAAGCAAGAAAACAATTACCAAAATGGAAACGATGGTGAGCAACAGCGTAATCACCATTTTGACCGCGCCGTAGTTGTGTACCGTCAGCAATCCCACAAAGACAAGCAGAACAAAATAAAATACCCCCGCGCCCATCAGCAAAAAGTACAGCCCCGTTTCTTCTGCCGAAAGGAAATTGCTTAAAATGGTGGCGGGTACGATGGTCAGCACCAAGGGCGTCATGGCATAGCACACCGCCATTACGATATCTTTGAAGCGGCCCTCCCCGTCGGTCAATGCCGTAACCGACCAGTTTGCTACGCAAAATAATAACAGCGTGGCAATGAGGAAGAAGGCGTCTGAAACACTGTTTATCGTAAGGGGGTGCCTTTCATCCACCAAAATGGACGCGAACTGGTTGGAAAAGGCAAAGGATAGCAACACGAGAAAAAAATTAAAGAGTGCCAGCCGCACCGTTCCCTTTTCCTCAAATTTCATCGCGTAAAAGCCCGCAAAGGGGCGTGCAATAATACGCATAGGCAATGCATAAAAACCGAATATTCTTTTTATCATGCGTCGGCAAGCCTCCTTCTCACGGCTTTGGTGATTTTATACACAAGGAGTAAGCCAATCAGTCCGGTTCCAACGTTAAAAACAGTGGGTAATATCCCCTGCATTACCTCAAGCCTGTGCCGGCGGAAGGCAATGGAAAAATGAACCATATCCATACCCCGCCGCAAATAGTATATGGCCGCCGCGTTGTTCCCCTCGGCGAGCATACTCCGGCCGATACCCGCCCAGGCAAGCTGAAAATTCTCGTCAAGGGCGACAAGCCGCCGCCACGCGTACACCGCGCCGATTTCGTCACCTGTATAGCGCAGGTATATGGCTTCATTGATTAACGCGCCGTATTCCGTAGGGGTAAACTGGACGATGCGCCCGTGGTGGGCATCCAAAATAATAATATCGTCGCCAAGCATTTCCAAGGCCACCGGGCGGCGGGTCATGCCCTCCATGTGGCCCCAGCCGGAGATTACATACAAGAGGTTTCCTTCCGAGTCATAGGTATACACCCGCCCCCGGGTACGGTCCAAAGCCGAAATCATGCCGCCGGGCCGCGCAATAATATCAATAAGCTGGGAGGGCCCCGCCAAGGAACCGAAGGTGCGGAACCGCTGGTCGCCGCTGACGGTCACGTTTTCGTTGATATTTAAAAGTACGTCCTCCCCGCGTGGGTTCAGGCGCATAACCTGGTTATTGCTTCCCCAGGGCTCCAGATTGGTGGTGAAAATAAAATTATATTCGTCTAAGGCCATGCCTTGAAATTCCGTGGGAATGAAGCGGTGTTGCCGCTCGATTTGTGTTTCTGTCATAAAAAACCGCCAGAATATCTCTATCCATTGCCGCTGTACTTCAATGGTTCCGAAATAGCCCACAAAATTGCCGTGCAAATCGAAGTTCATGATGCCCTCGAACACACGCTGTACAATTACATAGGTTCTGCCGCCCCGGTCAACCACAATGGAAACGGGCAGGAAGGCGAAATCATCCGCAAGCCCTTCGGCCTGGGGCGTTTCCAGTTGGCGGATAAAGCTACCCGCCCAATCCAGAATGGGCACCCGCTCGTTAAAGGTATCGGCGATGAAAAGTTCCCTGTGCCGGGTTACGAAAACGCCGTTGGGGCGGTCAAAGGTTTGCCATTGTCCGTCCTGATAAAAACCGTAAATCACACGGTACAATTGTAGCCGTTGGTCAAAGATAACAATTCGGTTATTGCCTGTGTCCACCACAAGGATATAGCCGTAGGGGCATACATGAATATCCGCCGCGTCGATAAAGGCCACCAGCGAGGGGTCGATATCCGCCGCCGTAAAGGAACGCAACGGGATATACGCCACCGGGGAAGGAACCAAAGCCGACCAATGGTTGTAGGTATATCCCTGGAAGGGCGTATTGTCGGCAAGCACCGGCATAACAACGCCTACGGTCAAGGCAATGGCCAAGGCCACGGCACCAACGCGTTTCAAAAGGCTAGTTTTTTTATTCGGCACGGTTATTCCCCCTTTATTCCACGCTCCATTGCGGGCTCAAACTTCGCTCCGCTCGTTTTCGCCTCGCATTCAGCGAATAGAATCCTCCCTCAATCTGCCGCTGGCAGTGGTCGGATTCTATTCCTTCATCCCAGACGTCGCCATGGTTTCCACTATCCGGCTCTGGGAAATGACAAAGAACGTCACCGGAACAATCATGGTAATAAACATAACCGCGGCTCCCGTACCCGCCCGTGCAATGCCCCCCGCGGCGATTTGGTTCATGGCGAAGGTCATGGGCTTCAATTCCTCGCTGTGGATAAAGGTGCCGCCGGTGTTGGCCCACAGGGCTTGGAACATGAGTATTATCAATGTCAGCCAGGCGGGCTTTACGTTGGGCATGACGATTTTCCACCAGATGCCCACCTCCCAGCACCCGTCAATCCGGGCCGACTCTATCAGCGAATCGGGGATTTGCTCCATGAATTGCTTCATCAGGTACAGCCCCAAGGAAGCGGAAAAGGCCGGGAGGATAATCGCCAGCTGGTTGTCAATCAAATTCAGCTGGGTCATGATAAAGAAGTTGGGGATGGCCGTCACCACCGGGGAAAACATCAGAGAAAGCACAACGATGGACATAAGGAATTTACTGCCGGGGAATCTATTCTTGGCCAGGGGATAGGCCGCCGCCGAGGCGAAAAGCAAATGCCCCACCGTGCCGAAGCCCGTGATAATCAGCGAGTTTAATATATAGCGGGAAAAGGGCACCCAGGATTGTTGCATCAGAATAAATAAATCGGAAAAATTGGTGGGGGTCGGATTGCGCACAAAGAAGCGGGGCGGGAAGTAAAACAATTCGTCCAGGGGCTTGAAGGCGTTCGAAACGGTCAGCACCATGGGCATCACCATAAATATGGCGAATATCCCGATGAAAATAAACAACGCCACCGTACCCCCCACGGAACGGCTCAGCTTCTTCGTGCGCCGGGCGTATTTTATCTTCTTGCCGCGTTCGTCCACCGTGGCGTATTGGGAACGGTCAATCCGCTTGGATACCTGTACCGCCACCATTTAAGTCCCCACCTTTCGCAACAGGCGTTGGACGGCTTTATTCGTGCCCACCATCATCAGGAAGAGGATAACCGCGATAGCCGACGCAAAGCCCATCTCAAAGCGTATCCACCCGAAGTCCATCATATGGGTGACAATAGTTTCCCCCGCGTAGGCCACGCTGGGGAAGCCGGCCAGCTGTATGGAAATATCCCCCACAGCAAAGGAGGCCGTAATCTGCATCACCGCGCCGAACATGAGCTGGGGCCGCATGGAGGGCAGCGTGATATACCACAGCTCCTGCCAGCGGTTTCGTATGCCGTCCATGGCCCCGGCCTCGTACATGGCCCTGTCTACGGTCTGTAGCCCGGCGATGAAGGCCAGGAAGGCCACCCCCAGGCTCAGCCAGATTTGCACCACCAGCAGAATGGGCAAAATATAGCGCGGGTCGCGGAAATAGTTGATGGGCGCGTCGATAAGCCCCCAGTTGAGCAGTAACCCGTTGACAAAGCCCATGCGGTCGCCGGAGAAGAACCACAGCCATACAAAGAACACATTCCCCGATATGCTGGGCGCGTAGAATATCACCGTCATGAAGGCGCGGATTTTGGGCGGCATTTCGTTGATAATCCACGCGAAGGTGAAGCACAGCACATAGCTTACCGGCCCCGCCACCACGGCGATAATCAGGGTATTTTGCAAAGCGGTCATGAAGACCTCGTTTTCCAAAAAGAGGCGGATATAATTACTCCACCCGGCGAACTGCGGGGGCTGTAGCATATTAAAGGAAGTGAAGCTCAACGCCACGGCCATCAGCACTGGCAACACGGTGAAGGTGAAAAACAACACAAAGTACGGGGCTATCAGGAAATAGCTCTGCTTGTTCTGCCGCATCAGGGACCATGTGCTGTTGCGCTGGTGGTTGGCGGGCTTGGGCAGGAAGATTTTTTGGAAGGCGTTGCGTTCATTATTCAAGGCCGAACTCCCTCCTCTTCGCCCGCAGCTCGTCGTTAATCAGGCGCACCCGGTCGGTTAGCTCCTCCCGTGGCCCTGTGTCACGCACCTCCACGGCATTGTAGAAAGCATTGCGCACCTGACGGGGGGTGAAATAGCCCCCCGGCACCTCGGGTATGCCCCGGATATATTGGAATTGGGCGCGCATCATGCGGTAGTCCTGCACGGGCCAGGGCATCATGGCGAAGGATTCCAAATTGGCGGTGGGGTGCCGTGCGGCAGAGCCCATCAGGGATTCCATCTCCCGGCCAAACTGGGTTTGGATTTCAGCCGAAGTCCACCATTTCATAAATTTCCAGGCGGCGTCCGCGTCGCGCACCTGCTCCATCATCACCACGGCGGTACCCCCGGTGGGCACCGTCCGGTCGATACGCCCGTCGGGATGCACCGTGCCCGGCACAGGCCGGAAGCCCCACAGCCCCCGGATTTCCGGCGCGAATACCTGCAACATGTTGTACATGGTGTAATCCGCGATGGCCAGGGGCATATCCCCGAAGCGGAAGCGGTTAGCAAAGTCATAGACCCGGGGCAAATTATAATCCGTGAAAAACCGGGTAAAATCCCGGAAGGCCGCCAGGGAAATGTCCGAATCCAAAGCCGAACGGGAGCCGTCCGGGGTATAGAAATCCCCGCCCTGCTGGAACAGGAAAATTCCGAAGGACATATGGGGAAAGTCCAGAGGCGCGGTAGGCGTGCCCCCCAAGGGAATGCCAAATTCCATATGGTGCATGGCCAGCACCGCGATGGCACTGCGCACCTCGTCCCAGGTATCCGGCGGCTCCAGGCCGATTTCGTGCAAAATATCCCGCCGGTAGAACAGCATGGGGAAGGTGAGGGTCTCCGGCAGGGCAAAGGCACGCCCCTCGAAGGTATAGGGCACCATGGCCGCCGGGGGGAACCGGGCCGCTACTTCATGGAAATCCGGGAAGGTGGACAAATCCCGCACCGCGCCCCGCATCCCATAGTCCATGGGCAGGGAATTGAAAATGGACATGGTGACATCCGGGCCGATTCCCGCCACGGTGGCGGGCAAAATCGTATTGATATCCACCAGCCGCAGAATAATACCGATGTTATACTCCGGGGTAAAGCGGTCATCTATCAGGGTTTTAATCACGTTGGCCTGGTCGCGGCCCGTGCCAATCCACACCTCTACCGTGGGCATGTTGGGGTCGTCTATCAAATTGCCTATGGCGTTGTAGTCAATAATAAAGGAAAAGAAAAGGGTAAGAATCTCGTGCCAGATTTGCCGCCACCAGCGGCGTCCGTTGTCCGGGTTGGGCGCGTCTGCGGGGAGGATATAAATGGCGTCCACCGCCAGTTCCTGGGAACGCACCAGCATCAGCCATGTGCCCAAGGCACCCGTATTTTCCCGGAACTCCGCCAGGCGGCGCGGGATGTTTTCGATATCGCTCACCAGCCGCCCCAGCAACCGGGCCAAGGTGCGGATAACCGCGTCCCGCTCGCCGCGCCCTACCGTCATCTGGTCCAGCTGGTAGAAAATCCATTCCAGCCGCTGTTGCTCATATTGCAACGCGCCGCGCAAATGGGGCAGACGGCGGCCGATTTCATATTCCCGGAAAATGTCGGGGCTCACCCCGGTAATCATAACGATTTGGCGGTACAGCTCGTTCAGGTTCATGATTATATTTTCGATTTCGCGCACATGGGGGGCATAATCGCCCAAAACGGCCTCCATGCGCAATGTATGGGTGCCGGCCTCCAGCCAGAACAAATAGGGGTCGGCCGTGCCGCCCAGCCTTTCCACCCGCCAGCCGTTGCGGAAGTCGAAGGGCACGGCGTTCATTTCATAGAAGGGCACCTCGCCGTTTATTAAAATCCGGCGAAAGGACAAAGCCCCCCGATTGTAATTCTGCAATACATTCAACGCGATGGAGTACAAGCCGTCCTCCGGCACACTAAATTCCCACTCTATCCAAGACCCCGGCTCGCTCCAGGAGCCGCCGCCGATATGATTAATACGAATATACCGGGCACTGTAAGGATATACCCCCGGGCCGCCCATGTCGGACTGGGGGGCCAGCATGGGGGAGGATTTCCGCACCGCGTGCTCCCCTTCAATGCGAATGGGCGCGACATGCGCCACACTGGGGACGGGAAGCCCCGCGTGGCCTTGGCGCACCACGGCATAGGGCTGTACCGCCGGGGCCTGATGCACACGAATCTGCCGTATTAGCATAGGCTCGCGCTGGCTGAAAAAGCCGATGGTGTTCCGCCCGGCTTGCAAATAAAAGGACAGGGGCTCATTGTAGGTACCCATAGCGTCCCGAACGATGGACTCTATCCATTCCGGGGCTTCGATTTGGGTGGGGCGCAGGTCATTGCCTTGGTTGTCCCGCCGGAAATACGCCCGGTCATTCACCCATATGCGCCGAAATTCCACGGGATTGGCTTCGAAAAAGGGCTGTGCCCCGTTGATAAACACCGCCCTTTGGATATCCGAGTTGCGCCCCGGCACCGGGAAATACAGCACAGACATATGATAAAGGCCCCCTTGAGTGACATATATCTCCCACTCAATGAAGCCTTCCTCGCCGGTCCAAACGGATGCGCCGGGCATCCCTTCAAAGTTATCATAGACGCGGGTTTCCATACCGCCCACCATTATATAATCTGTCGCTTCTATTATATACTCCGCGCTGGGGCGCGAAAGATGGGCGTGGTCGCGCATAAATTCCGTAAAGTGATAACGCACACCGAAAGCAGTCAGCGTGCGGTCCAGCTCCATCCACAGTGCGTCTCCTGCGTCCTCCGCCGGTGCCTCATAGGCGCGAACCGGAAGCCCCAAAGACACAACACCCATGAGCAAAGCCAAAAGAAACGCGAGCCATCGCTTTACCCTTTTGCTTTGTAGATTTCGCACCATCCCCAAGCCCCCCAACAGCTCGCAGTTATAAGATGTTCCAAAAGCAATGCGGACATTTTCTTAGAAATTGTATCATGTCACAGGGGGAAGCGTCAAGGCAAAAGGGCAAAAGGGTAAGGTCGCTCGCTTTTTTTCCCTATAATTTTGTTGACTTCTTTTTTTTGTTGTGTTAAGTTATAAAAAAGCGTGAAGTATTTCATGCGATTTTGTGCATAACGCCCCAGAGGCTATGCACAAACAACAAAGGGAGGAAGTTTAATGAAGAAATTGCTTTTGGCTGTTGTACTGGCCGCACTTGCACTGTCCGTGTTCGCGAGTTGCGGACGCGGCGACGACGAAGTCAGAATCCACTTGCTGGGTCTGACAGACGATGCGATTGCGAACTACACAGAACTGGGCACCATGGGCAACCCCGGCCAGCAGTTTGGCTTGGGCGTACGCAATGCCATTCTCGACATTGAAGGCATTGGCGATGTAATCTTTGAGGACTGGGGATGGGCTGAAACCCTGGATTCCCGCCAGCGTGCCGCGATTGCCGCCGGCGACCACCCCCACATAGTAGGCGGAGAAGTATTTATGCCCTCCTACGCCCTGGACGACCTGTTGTTACCATTGCCGCAGGATATTGTTGACAGGGTAGTGGAAACCTTCCTGATTCGCAACCCCCGCAACGAGCCTGTGGCCGTAGCCATTGGCGGTACTGTGTTCATGTTGTTCTACAACTATGACCTGATGGCACAGGCCGGGTTCTATGCACCCCCCACCACTTGGGATGAGTGGCAAATGATGTCCGACGCCATTACCGCTGTAGGCAACGGCGAATTTTGGGGCGGCGGCGTGCCTTCCTTCCCCCATGCCGGTGGTGCGTTGCGTGCCACGCCCTTCTTCCGTATGCAAGGCGTAGACTTCTTCCAAAACGGACGCCTCATGCTGGACGACCCCAGGATTCATTCCACTTTGCAGTTCATCCGCGATATGAACCGCAACCTGCCTCCGGGCCTGGGTGACGCCGCTGACGAAGGCCCCCTGTGGACTGCCTTCAACAATCAGCAAATCGCCTTTGGTGTAGACGGAACCTGGCGTGCAAGCTACCTGGAAAGAGAAGGCGTGAACTGGGGCGTTACCACTTTACCGCTTCCTGCGGGTGGCGTACCCGGCAACTGTCTGGTAGGTGTAACCTTCGTAGGCGTACCCCGTGGCGCATCGGATACAGAGCTCAGCTTTAACATCATCCGCGCCGCGCTTCGTGAAGACGTATCCGTTCGGGCCATTCCCCAAGGCCGGGTGAGCCCCTTGCGTTCCATTCACCACAACGAAAGAGCCCGGATTGCGGCAGAAGGCGCGCACATGGTAGTAGCTTACCAAATCGTGTATGAAGGCGGCTTCGGTGGCTTGGTCGTATTCCCCCGGAACTCTGCGGAAGTTTGGGACATCGTAAACACTATGGTAATCGCCCGGACTACCCAGTCCCCCGGCACCCCCATTGAAACCATTACCTCAGAGGCAATAGCGCGTATTAACCCGCTTCTGAATTAAAGTCCTAAGTCCGTAATGTGAATTTATGAAGCTCAGAAGGGCGGCATGTAGCCGTCCTTCTGAGTATATGGGAGCGGGTGGATATGCGTTCAAAAATACTTTCGCGAGACAAACGTGAGGCGCGGATTGCTTATTTAATTCTTATACCCATTTTTTTGTACATCGCTTTTTGGAATTTGATTCCCCTGATTCTGGGGGTACTTTTAGGCTTTGCCGAATACAATGTACTGCGCCCGCCTGAATGGGTAGGCTTGCGGAACTACCGCCACTTTTTCGCCTCGGGGGTTTATATGCGTCTGCTGTGGCGGCAGGTTTGGATTGGCGGCATCGCCTTGGGCATTAATACGGCCTTATCCTTCGCGATTGCCATGGCCCTTAACAACAAGGCCCGGGGCAGAGGGTTTTTCAGAACCAGTTTCTATGTACCGGCGGTGGCGGCGGTTTCCGTTACCTCGGCGGTGTTTGTGGCTCTGATTGACCCCTTTGGCGGCGGGCTCAACCGTTTTCTGGTATCCATCGGTAGAGACGCGATTATTTGGAACCACAGCCAATTCTGGATGGTCTTCTGGATTGTGGTCTACTTTGTCTGGCGTTCCATGGGGCCGGCCATTTTTATTTGGCTGGGCGGACTGCAAGGGATAGACCCCAGCCTGCACGAGGCCGCCAAGGTGGACGGGGCTTCGGCCTTCAAGCGGCTTAGGTTTATCACACTGCCGGGACTGCGCTTCGTGGCCGCATTCATTATTCTTACCGGTATCATCGGTGCCATGCAAATGTTTGACATTATTATGTTCCTGACCGCCGGCAACCCCTATGGCCGGACCATTACCCTCATGTACCAAATCTACCGCCACGGTGCCGTACGCTTCAACTTGGGCATGGCGGGTGCTTCGGGCACCATTTTGGGTATATTTACGCTGTTGTTTGCGATTATCTACTTTGTATACATGCAACGAAGGGAGGCGAAGTACGATGCCTAAGCCCGTCCGTTTTATAAGCCGCACGGTTTGGTATATCGTGATGCTTGTTTTTTCGTTTATTATGCTGTATCCCTTCATCTTCTCCATGCTGGCGGGGCTGAATACCATCGACGAATTTGGTCACTTGGGGGCGTTGTTCCCGGTTCCGCAAAACCCGCAGTTTGACAATCTGCTATTTTTATTCACCCCCCGGGGCATTCGCCCGCTGATAAACACCTTTACCCGGACAGCATGGTACACCGTGGTTGTGTGTACGATTTCTGTGCTGATGGGATATGTATTGGCCCGGTACACCTTCAAGGGCAAGCGGGTTTTCCTGGTTTCCATTTTGGCTGTCCAGGTAATCCCTGCGGTACTGACCTTGATACCCGCCTTTGTTATGATGTCCCATATCCCCTTCGTGGGCGGCAACAACTGGATGGGCATGGGCGGACGCGGCCTGATAAACAATTCCCTCGCGCTGTACCTGCCCTTGGGCTGGGGCTTCCTGATTTGGACATTTTTATTTATGCAGTCCATGAAATCACTGCCCCGGGACTTCGAGGAAGCGGGAGAGCTGGACGGCTGTGGCTTCTGGCGGAAAATCTTCCAGGTTATTATTCCATTACAGCGGCCCATGATTGCCGTAATTGGGGTCAACGTGGCACTCAGTGTATGGAACGACTGGCTGATTCCCTTCCTGTATATCCGGGATACACAGCGCAACACACTGCCGGCGTACCTGGGCGCATTGGTCTCCGCTTTACAGCAGTTTGGCGAGCGGGACTACCCCCGGATTTTTGCTATGTCCACCATAGCGATTATCCCGCCCTTTTTAATCTTTTTGTTCTTGCAGAAGTATATTATCCAAGGGATTGCTTCCGCAGGGGTTAAGGGATGATTGGAAAAATATATAATATACAATCCTTTTCCACTTCAGACGGGCCGGGGATACGCACGGTGGTGTTTTTCCAAGGGTGCAACCTGCGTTGCTTGTGGTGCCATAACCCGGAGTCCTGGGCGATGCATCCCCCCGTGTCCTTCATTAAGGAAAGCTGTATCGGATGCGGGGCTTGCGCAAATGTGTGCAACCCCCGGGTGACGGACAGCACCGCGTGCACCGGTTGCGGGCGATGTGCGGAGATTTGCTTTGCCGGCGCATTGGCCCGCCCCTGCCGCGAGTTGGGCGTGGACGCGTTGTTTACTTTAATCGCCACAGACAAGCCCTACTTCGACAATGGCGGCGGCGGCGTTACGTTTTCTGGCGGGGAATGTATGCTACAGCCGGATTTCCTGAGCGCGATGGTGGAAAAATGTAAGGCAAACGGCATCCACACCGCCATCGACACCGCCGGGCACGTGCCCTATGAATGGCTTGCCCGCGCCAACCCGGATTTATTTCTATACGATATCAAGGCCGCTTCCCCCGACACGCACAAGGCGTTGACAGGGGTTGACGGCCTTTTGATTTGGGAAAATCTTGCGCGGCTGGTGGAGGCTCCCTTCCCCGTCCACGTGCGCATACCCTGCATACCGGGGGCCAACTGGGAGGAAATCCCAGCCATTATCAAACGGTTAAAAAAACTGGGCGTCACGAAAATCGAACCCCTCCCCTACCACCGGCTGGGCGAGGGCAAGGCCGCTTGGTTCAACCAGGAAGCGCGGGTGTATGAAGTGCCCAGTGAAAGTGAAATGCAAAAAATAATGAACGAGGTGCCATTATGAAACCCGTAGTTTTGTCCCAAGACATTACCGGAAGAATCGCCGCTTTGCGCGAAACGAAAAAGAACGAGAACAACAAAAAGGTGGCGCAGTTTGGCGGGGCGTATAATACCGACGACCACGGCTTTATTTGTTTTGATGATTTCAAGTTTACACCGGCATACCCCGAGGGGTATGAAATAATGTTTGGCCCGCGTTGCATCGGTGAGAATTTGAAGCGGTTTTTCGCCGAGATGCCCGTGTACATCCATCCCCAAAGCGCGTTGGCGGGGGCATGGGCAGGGTTTTTCAACCGGGATTTCGTAAACATTGGCTTGCGCCCCGAGGACGAGCCCAAGCATCTGTACGCGACCCACGAGAAATACGGCCTGAATCCCGGCATCGGCGGCATGAACCATCTGGGGCCGGATATGGAAATCGGCTTCCGGCTGGGCTACCCCGGCTTGCTGGAAAAAATTCGCCACTACCGCAAAAAGAACGCCCCCGCCGGCGCGGATTTCTACGCCGGGGAGGAGGCTACCGTGGAGGGCATCCTGGCCTATATCGAGAATCATTTCCACTACGCCCAAAAAATGGCCGCAGAAGCCACCGACCCCTGGGAGCGGGAAAATTACACTAACATCGCCCAATCCCTGAAAAATCTGCTGGAGGGCCCGCCGAAAACCTTCCGGGATGTATGCCAGTTCCTGGCGGTGTTCCAGAGTGCCGACCGCACCTATTTCGGCGGCGGCGGTTTGCAACAGCTGGATGAGCTGATTCGGCTGTACTACGAAGCGGACGTGGCGGCGGGCATCCTCACCGACGAGGAAGCGGTTTGGATGCTGGCCAGCTTGTTTTACAACGATACCCATTATTCCCAGCTGGGGGGGCAATCCCCCGACGGCACCCGCGAGCTGACCACCCCCATTTCCTTTATCATTTTGCAAGCCGCCCACGAGCTGGCCATCCCCCACAATTTGGCGGTGCGGGTCTTCGAAGGCAGTGACGACAAGCTGTTGCGCCGGGCGTTGGAATACATTGTGGAGAAGGGCACCGGCCCGTGCTTCTCCCTTTCGAAGGGCATCGAGGAGGGCTACATGAAGCAGGGGCATCCCATCGAGCTGGCGCGTATGCGTGCCAATGTGGGTTGCAACTGGGTGGCGTTGCCCGGCATCGAATACCCCTTGCAGGACGTGACCCGCCTGAACATGGGCTTTGTCTTCCATCACGCCTTGGAGGACACCATGGCCGGGGGCGACCCTGATTTGGATAAGCTGTGGGCGAACTTCTCGAAGCATCTGCTGGAGGCGGTGAAATGCATCGCCGAGGGCTACGACTGGCATTACGAAGTGGTGTCGCGCAATACGCCGGAGCTGGTGCTGAATTTGTTCTGCCACGGCCCCATCGAGCGCGGGGTAAACTGCGCCAACGGCGGCGTGGATATATTAAACCTGAACGTGGACGGCACGGCCTTGGCCACGGTGGCGGACTCCTTCGCCGCCATAGAGCAACGGGTAGTGATTGAGAAAAAGCTCACCTGGGAAGAAATGCACAAAACCGTCCGCAACAATTTCAAGGACGCGGAGCCCATCCGCTTGATGCTGAAAAATATCCCCCGCTTCGGCCACCCGGAATCCCTGGCCTTGCCCTGGGCCTTGCGCATCCGGGACGAATTTGTGCGCCAAGTCAACGAAACCCCCACCCCGAAATACAATATCCGCGTGGTACCGGGGCTTTTCTCCCACGGCGAAATCTACGGCTATGGCAAAAACCTCCCCGCCACCCCCAACGGACGCTTCGACGGCGACCCCATCTCCCACTCCAACGAGCCGGACCCCGGCTTCGCCTCGGGCGTGGTGAGCTTCTCCCCCTCCCTGAAGGCCACAGCAGTGGCCCAGGCACAACCGGGGATGGGCAACTCCGCGCCCCTGCACCTGGACGTGGACACCAACATGATTAAAGGCGCGGGCGGCGTAGATGCCCTAATCGCCTTGGTTCACACCCACAACCAAATGGGCGGCACCCGCATTAACCTGAATTGCGTCACCGCCGAGCAAATCCTCGCGGCCCACGAAAACCCAGACGCCTATCCCGACTTGGTCATCCGCGTGACGGGATATTCGGCCTTCTTCTCCTCGTTGTCGAAGGACTACCGCCAGCAGGTGGTAGACAGATATTTGCGCTAAATATCAAATTCATAAATTGTGCGAAAAATTGGCTATGCATTTTACAATGTATAGCCAATTTTCCGTTTCAGTTTTTCTTAAATAGCTTCTCATTTCCCCGCTTGAAATTTCCGGTTATCTTTGCCATTATCAATTGTGCTTCTTTGCCCTGTGCACCTTCAATTTCTGCGATAAAATGCTCTGCTCTTTTGCCACTTAGCGTAGTTACTTGCTTTCCATGATAAGAAATAAAAACTTTTTTGTCTTTTGTAATTCTATATGTAAAAACTTCCTCGTCAAGTATTCCCCGCTTATCTACTGGGTTACGCATAAACAATCAACCTTGTGTATGGAATGAATCATAACCAGCCAGCACCTTTTCTACAAAGCCATATTGTTCTAATAATCGTGCGGTTTCTGTCACGGTTTTTTGCAACTCGTCAGCCGTATACTGTATCACATGTACCAGCCATACTGCTCTATCTGCTTCTGTATGCATTGGAAAATCCTCCTAACGAAAATTCCTTCACAACTCGGTCAGTGTTTTCAAAAATGTTTTCCGTTCCACATAAGTGCAAAATGGGACATGGCAATTCCGATACCCACAGTTCATGCAATTTCCGACCAAACTTTGACACGTCTGCTGTTTCATACCTTTGAGCGTTGCTAATATAGTCAGTAACATCGCCGTGGAATCTGTTGGATTTATACATATCCCCACCGGGAAGAACTCGTTCTCCCCAACGAGAAAGTTCTCTTACACGGACACGTTCTGCACAAACTTCCGCAGGTGTTGTAATAAATACCGCTAAGTCGAATAAGGGATTGAATAGCTCTTGATTGCTAAATATCGNNCC
>WQSR01000043.1 GCA_009787785.1 Defluviitaleaceae bacterium | reverse complement strand
CAGTACAGTGTCTGCAAGGCAAGGAAGTCGTGACGACGCGCACCGGGGGGTGCGCTAGGAACGGCTGACGTAGCATGGCGGATGCTGTATTGCGCTGTGGCGGCCCGTTCCCGTTTTATTCGGCTATAATTCCATTAATCCCCCTACCCACCCTCGAAAGACAAAATTGGCACTGGTGGTAACATTACACAATGATGCCCCTTGAGGCGAGATACCCATGTAACATTCTGACCAGAACATTGACATACGAGGCTCGGTCGTGCCTCATCCAAAGGGTTAGATGAGCATTTATACCCCGCTCTGGGTTGTGCCGCGTCTTTTATCTTTCTACCAACTACTGGATTTTAAGTGTTATACAAGGTCTACTGTCCAGTTAATACCTTGTAGTTTTGTGTCTAATTCACGATATTCCTTAGCCAGTTTGTCGATTCGTTTTTGTATCATTTTTGGTTCGAGGCAACGAACGAATTTTATTTCATTTTGGCTATACCTGTTGACGCTGATTGTGGTGGCGGAATACATATTTTGGTAAGCGCGATGTTTCGCACCAAGACAATCCCTCAGCGCGATTGCGTCAGCGATGTTCATACCTTCTGCGAATGCCGTTTTACTATTGGTTTCGTTGATTTTTTGAACCAATAGCAAGAACCGCTCCATGTTGCGTTCATACTGTGCAATTAGTTCTTCCGGCTCTTCCGCCGGGGCATCCCCATCCTGCACCATGGTATTGTCCTTGATGCGGCCAAGCAGTTTTGCGTTTTCTTTTTGCAATTCTGCCCTTTCGATTAACGCTTCCGCAAGTTTCATCATGCGCCTCCTTGTTTCTTCAGCTCGGCTAGAAATAAATCCTCATCCAGAGGCAGTTCTACTGTTTTTCCCAGCCAGCCGGAGAGGTGCATGGCGTTGGAAATCATCAGGCCATGAATCCCCTCCTCTCCCCGGGCGACCAGTTCGCCCTCTTTTTTTATGGCCCGGACGAAATCGCGCAGTACACCTTCGTGCTGGGGATATTCGCCGGGGCAGTCGATTTGCGTGGACTCGAAGGCGGGATGGGCGAACATTTCCCTGTTGACGCGGTTAAACTCCCGCTCGGGGGTGGCCAGCTTGTAGTGGGTGAGCTTGTCGTGCTCGAATACCAGCTTGCCCTTGTCGCCCAGCACCTCGAAGCGGTTATTCCCCGGGCAATCCGCCGTGGAGGTGATGAAGATGCCTGTCGCGCCGTTTTCGTACTCCACATAGGCGGTGACGTCGTCCTCCACCTCGATATCGTGCCACTTGCCCATGTGGGTGAAGGCGTGCACGCGCTGGGGCATACCGCATATCCACTGCCACAAATCCAGATTGTGGGGGCATTGGTTGATTAGCACGCCGCCGCCCTCCCCCTTCCAGGTGGCGCGCCAGCCGCCGCTGTCGTAGTAGGCTTGGGGGCGGTACCAGTCGGTGATAAGCCAGCTTGTGCGCTTCAACGCGCCCAGCGCGCCCCCTTGCACCATGTCCCGCATCTTGCGGAAAATGGGATTTGTGCGCTGGTTGTACATGATGCCGTAGACTAGGCCCCGGGCTTTGCCGGTTTTGTGATACGCCTCGTCCATTGCCCGCACCTGCTGGGTATAGACCCCAGCGGGCTTCTCGTTCATCACGTGCAAGCCCGCGGCGAAGGCTTCCATGGCAATGGCGGGATGGTCGTAATGAGGCGTGGCGATAAGCACCGCGTCGATGCCTCCCCCGGCAATCATGGCCGTCGTATTTTCATAAGTGGCTATGCCGGGATGCTTGGCCCTGAAAGCCTCCAATTTCCCCGGGTCGGTGTCGCACACCGCAGTCACTTCCGCGCCGGGCACCTTCCCATCGAAGATAAGCTGTGCGTGCTCCACGCCTCGCACCCCCACGCCGGCGACGCCAAAGCGAACCATTACACAACCCCCTTCAAATGGTCATAGCTGATTTTCAGGCTCTCGAAGGGGTCCACGCCATAGCAATCGTCCTGCTCCACCATGCCGTATTCCACCCCCGCCTCGATGCAGGAAGCGAAAATCATCGGCCAGGGCAGGTTCCCTTCCATGACCTCGCACATACGCTGTTTTTCCTCCACAATGGCCATATCCTTCAGGTGAATCACGGGCACGCGCCCCTTGAGCTTGCGAATCCACGCGGCGGGCCCGGCCCCGGCGTATTGCACCCAGTAGGTATCCAAAGTGAACCCGGCCTCCGGTAAGCCCGCCATCAGATGCTCCAAAATGCGCTTGTTGCCTACCTTTTCAAATTCGAAGGCGTGGTTATGGTACATGAATGTCAAGCCCTCCTTGGCGATTTCCTCCGCTATCGGGGCGAAATCGTCAATGAAACGCTGGACACCCGCCATGGTGCGCTCATATTCCCCCGGCATGGAGCCGATGCCGATATACTTGGCACCCATCATATGATGCTCCTCAATGACCGTGGCGATATCGTCCAAAATCCGGCCCGGCGGCGTGTGGGTGATAATGATATCCAAGTCATGGGCGTCACAAATATTCCCTATTTCCTGGGCAGGAATGGGCCCAACGCCGGAAATCTGCACATACTTGTAGCCGATGTCTGCCACCTTTTTTATCGTTTGTGTAAAATCCTGCACGGTTTGTGTAAAATCCCTCACCGTGTACAACTGCGCACCGATTTTCATTGCGGTTCCTCCTCTGATTGTTCGTTATAATTGTGATATATGCTTTGCACATCATCGTCATCGTCCAGCAGATTCAGCATTTTGTTCATTTGCTTCAAATGCTCCGGCTCGGTCAGGCTGACCCACGTTTGGGGCTTTTTGATAATTTCCGCGTGCACCACCGGAATGCCCGCGTCCTGCAAAGCCTCGCGGACAGCGGAAAAATCCCCGGGGGCGGTGACTATTTCAAAGCCTTCTTCCGAGGAAAGGAAATCCTGTGCCCCCGCGTCGGCGGTGAGCATCATGAGCTCGTCCTCACCCCACTGCGCGGACAGCGCGCCCCGCTCCACCAAAATCTGACCGATTTCGTCGAACAAAAAGGACACACAGCCCTGAGCTCCCAGGCTCCCGCCCCCCTTGGTGAAGGCGTGGCGCACACCGGAAGCGGCGCGGTTTCGGTTGTCCGTCAAAACCTCCACGATGACGGCCACACCGCCGGGGCCGTACCCCTCGTAGGTGGCGGCTTCGTAGTTCACCGCCGAGATGTCCCCCGCGGCCTTTTTTATACTGCGTTCAATGGTATCGTTGGGCATATTTTCAGACTTTGCATTGGCTATGGCGTCGCGTAGGCGGCTGTTGGCCACCGGGTCCGGCCCGCCCAGCTTGACCGCCATGGCCAGCTCCCGCCCCAAGCGGGTGAAAATACGCCCCCGCGCCGCATCGTTTTTGCCCTTCCGGTGCTTAATATTGGCAAACTTGGAATGCCCCGCCATTCTTTCAGCCCCTTTCGCGTTAATTTGCTTTACTATGGCATCGTTGCTTGCGTGTTATTATGCGTCCCCGTGGGAGGGGGTGGGTGCGTGGCCCGCGCTAGCACGGGAATGCTCATGAACGGCTCTGTGCGGCAAGTACTTGCGTTAGTCTCGCTCCGCGAGCCGAACGCCAAGTACATAAGCCGCCCATTCGCCGTTAATTTCGCCTTCCCGCGAGACGCGCTTGCCCACTCACCCACCCCCTCCCACGGCACACCAGATACGCAATCCACGTGACAGAGTAACTTACTTTTACGTGAGCACCCGAGAATTGCGCGGCGGGTAGTGAGCGAAACAAAATTACTTTACCACATACCTGCGGGGAAGGAGTGGGGTGGGTGGCGCGGGGTGAATGGGCAAGCGCGTCTCACTCAATCGCGCAGATTAGTGGCGAAGGCGCGGGCTAGTGCTACCGTCGGGCTTCGCCAGAAGACCGACACAAGCACTGCCCAAGGCAAGCCAATCATCGTGCGATGAGTGCTAGCGCGGCCCATTCACCCCGCGCCACCCACCCCACGGCTTATTCACCCACTGTATGTGTATTTAATTTTCGTTTCGCCATCATATACAACGCGCACTCGATGCGTTTTTTCATTAGGGCACAGCTTACCCTGTCCGGCTCCATGATGTCCCCATTGGTGCAATGGGCGGTGGCCATGCACCCGCCGCCGCAGTAATACTTGGCCCAGCAAGCGGTACACGCGGGCTTGGCCGCCACGTGGCATTGGGAAAAAGCCTTTATTTTTTCCGTGTCGGTCACGCCGCTGTCCACATCCCCCAGGCAAAAATCCCCTTCCCCCACAAACTGATGGCAGGGGAAAAGTCGCCCACTGGGGGTCACGGCCAAATATTCGGAGCCCGCACCGCACCCGGTCACGCGCTTGGCGATACAGGGGCCGCCCTCCAGGTCAATGTCAAAATGGAAGAATCCCACGGCACGGCCTTCGTGCTCCCGCGCCAGCAAGGCATCGGCTAGTTTTTCATACTCCGCGAAAAGCGCGGGCAAATCGGCTTCCCCCAGCGCATAGGGCACATCCGCACCAAAGCTTCGTTGGGGGCCTACCACCGGCTCTACGGAAATATAATTGAACCCCGCGTCGGCCAAGTGCAACACATCCGCCGCAAAGTCCAAGTTGTGCCGGGTAAATGTCCCCCGCACATAATGGCTCCTTTTTCCCCGCGCTTCCGACAGGGCCTTGATTTTGGGTAATAACTTCTCATATGTACCCGCGCCGCGCATACGGTCGTTTGTCTCCGGCCGCCCGTCCAGGCTCAGCACGATATTATCAAATGTTTCGTTTATAAACGGAATATTGTCGCCATCCAGCAACGCGCCATTGGTGGTGAGGGTAAAGCGGAAATGCTTGCCCGCTTCCTTTTCCCGCCCTCGCCCGTAAGCCACCAGCTCCCTTACCACATCAAAGTTAAGCATGGGCTCCCCGCCAAAAAAATCCACCTCCAGATTCTTCCGGCTACCCGACTGGTCGATGAGCAAATCCAGGGCCTTCCGCCCTGTTTCGAGTGACATCAGGCCGCCATCGTCCTCCCCATACCGCCCCTGCCCCGCGAAGCAATACACGCAAGACAGATTGCAGGTATGGGCCATGTGCAGACAAAGTGCCTTGATTACAGGCGTCCTGCCTTCCATGTGTTTATATATCTGGGCTTCCGCGCCGGGGGTGAAGAGTTGACCCGCCTCATGCAATGCCCGCAACTCCGCCATGATGGGGTCTGATTCGTCCCACACCTCCGGCGGGCTTCCCATTTTTTCCAACACAGAAAAGGCCGCCTCATCCAAGGAATGAAGCGAACCGCTTTCCACATCCAACGCAAGGCGCGTGCCGCCTATGCGAAACATGTGAACCATGCCGCTTTACGCGTTATTTTCGCAGATTTGGTTAGCTACGGTGCAAGAGGTTTTACAGGCCGATTGGCAAGAGGTTTGGCATTCACCGCACCCGATTTGCTTTCCTTCGTTTTGTTCCTTCACCTTTCCGGTGAAAATGGTTTTGACATGCTTCATGGGAATCCATCCTCGCTTATTCGAATTTGTCTATCAATTCCTTGATAACCCGGTCGCTGTCCTCATAGGGTACCTGGCAGGTGCCTACCTGCTTGTGCCCGCCGCCGCCATAGCCCAGCAAAATTTCGCCTACATTGGCCGTGGCTGTACGGTTGAGTATGCTGTACCCCACCGCGATGGCGCAGTTCACCTTGTTGCGGCCATCCACCACCCATACGGAAATATTTTGCTGGGGGAAAAGGCTGTAGACCATGAAGCGGTTGCCCACATTGATGGTATCCACCCCGCGCAAATCGGTGACGATGACATTCCCGTGGGTAACGGTATGCTTCTTTAGCATTTCCTCAAACAATTCCGCTTGCGCTAAGTAGAAGTTCGCCCGTTCCTTTACGTCGGGGAGGGCCATGATTTCGTCTATGGGCAGTTGCCTGCAATATTCGATGAGGGCTTCCATGAGCTGATAATTGCTGATTCTGAAATTGCGGAAGCGGCCGAGCCCCGTGCGTGGGTCCATGATAAAGCCAAGGAGCACCCATCCGGTTGGGTGTTGCAGTTCCTCGGCGGTCAGCTTACCCGAGTCCACGCGGTCCACATATTCCAGCATTTCGTCAAACCGGGACAAATCATGCCTGTCCTTGAAATAGTCATACACCACCCGTGCCGCGCTGTCCACATCCCGCAAGGAGCCCACAAAGCCCTCGGGCCGCCCGGTGCGCTTCCATTCGCTGATATGGTGGTCGAACCACATGCCACAGCCCTTTACATAGGGTACATTGGCCAGGATATCGTTGGCGGTCACTTGAACCAGGCCGTCTTGCAAGTCCTTGGGGTGGACAAAAGTCCATGTCCCAATCAGGCCAATTTCGCGAAACAATACGGCACAGGCCAAGCCGTCAAAGTCAGACCTTGTGAGTAGATTCATACACACACTCCTTCAATTGAAAAGCTTATTTATGTTGTTCTGTCCTGAATAAGCCGTATTTTGCCAGTTCACTGCCCGGATTGCTTTGCCCGGCTTGCGTAAAAGCCTCCCGCGCTTGGGTGTAATGCTTCTGGTTAAAATAACGCACGCCTTTGTTATAGAGTATTTTACTTGCCATTTCCTTATTGCGCAACTGCGCGAGCAAATGCCCCGCACCCAGAATGCATACCCCCGCCGCAAGGGCCACCAGCCACAGCTGTTGCACGGCAAAGCCCATCAAAACCAGCACCAGCCCCGCCAGGCCCGTCCAAAAGTTCATTTTAATGGCTACGGTGGCCATGGGGTCGTTGGAGCTGGGGCGTTCCTTTCCCAGGGCGTCCCCATATACGGTGTCTATGGCGTTGGGTACGCGGTTGGCTTGAAGCTCGTCATAATTCGCGGGGCGTTCTCTGGGCTTGGGCAAGTCCACATCCTGCCGCATGACCTTGTATTCCGATACCTGGGCCTTGTACAGCTTAAACAGGATATGGATTTTCGTCTTCAGGGGCTGGCCCCGCGCCGAGCATACCTTCTTTGAGATATAGAGCAGATAATATCGGTTTTCTTCATAGGAATCCAGTGGGGAAATGCAAATCCTGTTTTCGCTGGTCTGGTAGGAGATATCGGTGCGCATGATATAGCCGTCGGTGTCCGCCACCTGCATGGTGTGGTGGCTCACCGTGGTTTCGTCCAAAGGGATGTTGAAACGAATATACCAGTGGATGACATCGGCGGCACCGGTTATATTGGTTTTTATCTTATCCTTCAATCCGGGAACGGAGGTGGTGATGTGCATTTTGGGGTCAGTCATAAACGACGCCACCTTAATGGGATTCTTCTGCCCATTTTACAACATGGATTGGAAATAAACAATAATTTTGGTATAAGATTGCATGAAATTACTTTGCGCACACTGCGAGGGATTGAGCCACGGGGTGAGGCGGGGCGGGGGTGATGGGCAAGTGTGTCTGGGTCGGGCTGTAGGAATGGCGGTGCCGCGCTAACGCGCATTGCGCGATGATTGGCTGAGTCGGGGAAGTGGTTGCGTTCGTTTCACTACGTGAACCAAACGCCAACCACGTAACCCCGCCTTACGCCACTAATCTGCGCAATTACGCTAGACGCGCTTGCACCGCCATTCCTACAGCCCGACCCAGACACACTTGCCCATCACCCCCGCTCCAACCCACCCCGCTCCTTCCTCGCAGGTATGTGGAAAGTAATTTGCTTCTACTCTTTTGCCTCGCAATTCACGGATGTTCGTGTGGGGTAAAATTACTTTGTCACGTTGATTGCGTCTTTTTTGTGTCGTGGGAGGGGGCGGGTGTAATGCTTGCGAATATATTCACGCAACGAATGTGTGAGAGGCAAGCGCGTCTCGCGTGAAGGCGAAATGAACGGCGAATGGGCGGCTTATGTGGTTGCGTTGAGGCTTCGCCAGAAGACCAACGCGACCATTTGCCGCACAGAGCCGTTCGTGAGCATTCACGTGCCAGCGCGGTCTCTCACACATTCGGTGCGTGAATAGAATATGTTCGCGAGCATCACTCCCGCCCCCTCCCACGGGGATGAAGGAGAACCCGCAAACAACATTTATCACAGTAATTTAATTTAAAAGGAGCACCCACATGGATTGTTATAAAAGTTTTGCGGCTGTATACGATTTATTTATGGTCAAGGACATTCCTTATGACGCCTGGGCGGGGTATATCGCTGATATTTTGCGGGAGGGGGATGTGCGGGGGGAGCCTGTGCTGGATTTGGGCTGTGGCACGGGAAACATGACCCTGCGGCTGGCCCAGCGCGGCTATGACATGATTGGGGTGGATGTCTCCGAGGATATGCTGGCATTGGCGCAGGATAAAGCCTTCGCGGCGGGGCATCGCGTGCTGTGGCTGGCTCAGGATATGCGCGTATTGGATTTGTACGGTACGGTGGGTGCTGTGGTTTGTACCTGTGATTGCATGAATTATGTGCTGGAGCCCGGGGAGCTGGGGGAGGTTTTCCGGCGGGTGCGGCTTTTTCTAAGCCCCGGCGGGGTTTTCATTTTTGACATGAATACAGAATATAAATTTAAGGAGATGGGAAGCGGGGCCTTCGGGGACAAAATGGGCGGCGCGGAGTACGCCTGGGACAATTTTTTCGACGCCCATACAAAAATAAATGAATACCGGTTGCGAATCCGCACAGCGGAGGATGATTTTGTATATCATGAATTGCACCAGCAACGGGCCTACGACCTGCATGAGACGATGGGCCTTTTGCTGGGGGCGGGGTTTTCCTCGGTGCGGTTTCGGGATAATTACGGCGACGCGCCGCCGGAGGCGGACACAGAGCGGGTGACATTTATAGCCGAATAGGGGGATTTACTTGAAAAAATTTTTGCTTGCGTTTTTTTTGCTTACGTGCATGAGCGGGATGTACATACAGGCGCAACGCCCCCCCATCGACGCGGTGCTGGTGCTGGACGTGAGCAATTCCATGCGCCAAAGCGACCCCAACCGGCTGGCTCAGGAAGCGATGGCCTTGTTCATTTACATGCTGGGGACGACGGGGGACCGGGTGGGCGTGGTGGCTTACGCCGGGGAGGTGGTGGATACCCACCCCATGAAGGCGATTTACGGCGAGGAGGAGCAACGGGCACTGCTCGCGTTTATCAATGGCTTGGGCCACGCCGGATGGACGGACCACACGCTGGGGCTGGATAAGGCCATGGATTTTTTGGCCGGAGGCGAATCTTCGCAAAGACGCGTACCCATTATTGTCTTGCTGACCGACGGCAACACAGAGCTGGCCCCCCGCTCACTGCGCACCTACGCGGACACACAGGAGGACCTGACGCGAATCCTCGCCCAGGCCACCTACGGGGAAATCCCGATTTACACCATCGGACTAAACCACAACGGCAGATTAAACCACGCGTACATAGAAAATATAGCCGAAACCACCGGTGCCCGCGCCTTCATCACCGAAAGCGCGGAGAACCTGCCCTATATTGTGGGGGATATTTTGGGGGCGTTTTTAACATATGTTGCGGTTATAAAGGAAGAAGTTTACCCAGAACCGGACGCGATTCCCCCCGTGCCCGCAGATTATGCCGCGCCTGATTTTGTTGAGCCCTACAGCCCGGCATTATATTCCCCCGCTCCCGCCCCGCAAAGGCCGCGATTACTTCTTTACGCCCTCCTCGCCGGAGGCATGATTTTTATCGCGCTCATTATTTTTCTGGTTATACGCAAGCCGGGCCGGGTTTTCACCGGAGGTTTAATCCTTGAAACCGCCAACCACCAGCCCCGGCATTGTAATCTCATCCCCTATGGCAAGCACACCACCCTCCGCGCCCTCATCGGCGGCAGTCCCCATCTGGCCAAAATCGCCCTCTCCCCCTCCCCCACCGCGCCGTCCCACCGGCCACAATTACTGCTCAAGTGCAAGCACCCCCACATCACCTTCCGCAAGGATTTCCACGAATACAACGCAAAAAAAGGGCTGAAACTCAGCCCCGGTACGGAGGTGGTCATCCAATTGCCGGAGAACGTCCCGGCTATTCGGGTGAAATATGTGGCGTAACTGGCGCGGCCAGGGAAGGAGCGGCTGAGCCGCAGGGCTGAACGGCGGGGTGCTTTTCGGTGAGCGATTGCGTGCGCCGCGTAGCGCATTGGCGCGGAACGCGCCACCAGCGGAGCACAGGCGTAGCACAGCGAACGAAAAACACCCCGCCGTTCAGCCCTGCGGCTCAGCCGCTCCTTCCTTCGGCATCTTCCGAAGGTTAATCCTATGCCACACCAACAGCCACACACTGCGCAGGGTCATGGCGGCGACGATGCCCCACCACACCCCGGTGACGCCCAGGGCCGTAGCGGCCAAGGCATAGCAGATGATTACCCGAAACACATTACTGCTGACACTGGCAATGGTGGGCTTTAGGGTCAGGCCGCGCCCGCGGAAGGAGCCGGTGGCCACCCCTTCCAGGCAGAAGAGGATTTGCGCCAGGGCGATGATGCGCAGGTAATCGGTGCCGATGGCGATGCTCTCCGGCTCGGAGAGGAAAATCGACACAAAGGGCGTCGCGCCGAAAAATAAAACGGCGGTAATCGCGATGCCATACATCCCCATGAAAATATAGGAAACACGGAAAGTGGAGCGCATACGGCCCCATTTCTTCGCGCCGTAGTTTTGCCCGATGAAGGCGGTGAGGGCACTGGCGAAGCCGCCGCCTATCATGAAGGACAGGGATTCTATCTGCATACCCACCTGGTGGGCGGCCACGGACTGGTAGCCAAAGCTGGCGATAATCCGCGTCATGAGCATGAACATCAAAACGCCCAAAATCTGCTCCACGCCCACGGGCATCCCCCATTTGAGGATTTGCCGCACCTTGTCTTTGGCCAGGCGCACAAAGGGGGCGTAGCTTTCAAAGGGGCGGTTTTTGTACCGGGTCATGGCCCATATTTTGGCGATGAAATTAAAGGCGGCGGCGGCCACCATGGCGGCGGCAGCCCCGGTGATGCCCATATTAAAGCCGAAAATCAAAATGGGGCTCAAAATAATATTGAGCACCAGCGCGCCGGAATTTATGTAGAAAGGTAATTTGGTGTTGCCAAATCCGCCAAACACCCCGGTGATGACGAAATGACCGAAATTAAAGGGCAACGCCAAGGCCACGATGCCCATATACCGCTGGGCGATATCCGCCACATAGGGGTTGCCGATGTTGAAAAACCGCAACAAATATACCCGGAAAACGATAACCAGCACGGTGAAAACCGCCCCCACCAGCATGGCCAGCACAAAGCCATTTTGGGCGAAGGACTTGGCGGTGTCCGCGTCGCCGCGCCCCATGTTTTGCGACACGCCAATTTCCGCGCCTATGCGAAATATCATGATAAGAGCAAAGGAAAGCCACAAAAATTGCCCCGCCAGCCCCGCCGCCGCCACATAGGCTTCCCCCAGCCAGCTTAGCCAAAACATGTTGGTGAGGGTATGGGCAGTCTGGAAGAGGGACGTGGCCATGATGGGCAACGAAAGCCGGAAGAGCTTGTTGAAAATCGGCCCTTCGGTGAGATTATACTTGGATTGCACAGGAGCTCCTCCCGTTAATCTAGTGGCGTATTATTTCCTTATATACCGCGTCCAGCTCCAGGCCGAATACCTCTGCTGACAGGGGCTGTACCGCCGTGTAGGCATTCAGGGCTACCCGGTTGGCCAGCGCGGTGTCGGTGAGGGCCGTGGCGATGGTATCCGCCGCGTCAGCGTCATTTTCGAAGATGAACCCGGTGTGCCTGTCCTTGACCAGACCCTCGAAGGCGGGGGCTTTTTTGATGGCGACGGGGATGCGGGCGGCCATGGCCTCCGCGTAGGTCAGACCCTGGGTTTCCGAGGTGGAGGCCGTGGCGAATACATGGCCCAGCCGGTAATACTTGGCGATTTCCGTCCAGGGCCGGAAGCCGGCGAAGATGACCGCGTGGCTTACGCCCAGCCCACGAGCCTGGGCCTCCAGCTCGCGCCGCGCCGGGCCGTCGCCCACGATGAGCAGCCGCGCCTTGGGTATGCGCAATAATAAACGGGGCATCATGGCCACCAGGACATCAATGTTTTTTTCCCGCGCCACCCGGCCTATCACCGCCACCACTTTATCGTCTGCGGCGAGGCCCACCTCGGCCCGTGCCTTGGCCAGCTCCCCCGGAGAAAACCGCGCCGGGTGAAAGGGCCCGAAGTCCAGCCCCGTGGGAATGGTGCGGATGGGCCGCCTGACCCCGATTTCCCGTAGATATGTGTGGGTTGCCGCCGAAGGGGCGATGACGAAGTCCGCCCCATTGCAAAAAAGGCGCGAGAAATACTGCGCCCCCTTCCGGTCAATGAACCGCCCGCCGGGGATGTAGTGGAGATAGTCTTCATACATGGTGTGATAGGTATGCACCATGGGAATCCGGTAGAGCTGGGATATGAATTTGCCAAAGAAGCCCAGGGAAAATTCCGTGTAGGTATGCACCACGTCCAGATGCATCCGGCGGATTTTAAGTATCAGCTTTGGCGGATAAAAATAGGCCATCCGGTGGGTGTCCCGTGCCAAAAAAAAGGGCGCGGAGGGTAGCCGGTAGGTGCGGGACTCGAAGCGCGGGGCTTGGGGGTCGGAGGTGGTGAAGACATACACCCGGTGCCCAAGGCGGGCGAGCTGTTGTTCCAAAATCCGCGCAGAAGTCACCACCCCGCTGATGCGCGGGGTGTACATGTCTGTAAATAATCCTATGTTCACGCGTTGATAATTTTCTTCAAATCTGCCGCCAGGGCCGCCAGTTTTTCACTGCCGCCACTGCGCACGCCAAAATACAGCTTTATCTTAGGCTCGGTGCCGGAGGGGCGCACACAAGCCCAGGCACCGTCCTCCATGGAATAATACAGCACATCGGAAACGGGCAAGCCCGAGGCCGTGATTTCCCCGGTGCGCATATTTTGGATTTTTTTGTTCAAGTAGTCGCGGGCGTAGGTGACGGTGGCACCGTCCAGCGTTTTGGGCGGCTTGCCGCGCAAGGAGGACATGATACGCTTGATGTCTTGCAAGCCCGCCACGCCCTGCATGGTGATAGACTCCACGGATTCCCGGTATTCGCCGTAGGTTTCGTACAGCTTTTGCAAAGCGTCATACAAGGTCAGCCCCTGGGTGCGGTAATACGCCGCCGCTTCGCACGCCAGCAAGGTCGCCGCCACTGCGTCCTTGTCCCGGGCATAGGTTCCGGTAAGGTAGCCGTAGCTCTCCTCGAAGCCTATGACAAAGGTATGGGAGCCGCTCTCCTCGAACTCCTTGATTTTCTCCCCAATGTACTTGAAGCCGGTCAGCACCTCCATGTACGCCGCGCCGTATGCCTGGGCAATGGCGTGGGTCATGTCCGTGGAAACGATGGTGGAAATGATGGCGGCATTAGCCGGGAGCGTTCCCTTCGCCTTCATCTGGGAAAGGAGATATTCCGTAAGGATGGCCCCGGTTTGGTTGCCCGTAAGTAACGTGTAGTCGCCGCCGTGCTTCACGGCCACGCCCACCCGGTCACAGTCCGGGTCCGTGGCCACCACGATATCGGCGTCCTTCTCCCGCGCCAGCTCCAGAGCCAAGGTGAAGGCTTTCTTGTCCTCGGGGTTGGGGTAGCCCACCGTGGGGAAATCGCCGTCGGGAGCCTCCTGCTGGGGCACCACGTAGACATGTTGGAAGCCCGTTTCCCGCAATGCGCGCTGGGTGCTGATATTGCCCGCGCCGTGCAAGGGGGTGAAGACGATTTTAATATCCGACGGGGGGATGATTTCCGGGTTGGCACAGCAATTTTTCACGTGGGCAATGAAGGCGTCGTCTATGTCGGGGGAGGCGATGTTATACAGCCGCTTTGCCTTGGCCTCCTCCAGCGTCATGGTTTTAACCATGGAGAAATCCGTGATTTTGTTCACCTCGGCGATGATGGCCTCATCTCTGGGGTAGGGGCATTGGCCACCGTCAGACCAGTACACCTTGTAGCCGTTATACTCCGGCGGATTGTGGGAAGCGGTGACGACAATGCCGGACACGCATTCCAGCTCCCGCACGGCGAAGCTAAGCAATGGCGTGGGGCGCAAAGCATCGAAGACATAGGTACGTATCCCGTTGGCGTTGAGCACCAGTGCCGCCTCGGTGGAAAACTCCGGCGACATGCGGCGGCAGTCGTGGGCGATGGCCACCCCCATCCCCGGCTTGTAGGCGTCCGACGCCAAAATATAGTTGGCAAGCCCCTGGGTGGCCTTGCGAATGGTATAGATATTCAGGCGGTTCGACCCCGCGCCCAGCACACCCCGCATCCCCCCCGTGCCAAATTCCAGCTCCTTGAAGAAACGGTCCTGGATTTCCGTGTCGTTACCCGCCAGGGCCTCCAGCTCTGCCTTGGTAGCGGCATCAATAGCCGGGTCGGCCAGCCACCGCCGGTACACATTCATATAGTCCATTTTTATCCCCTTCCCTGTTTTGTTCTATAAAAAATCCCTACCGCCTGAACCGCGACAGGAAACGTTGCAAGCCGCTTTCGGCGGGCACTTCGATTTCCGCTTGCTTACGGGCCTTTTTCTGGCTTTTCATTTCGCTCTTGGATTTCATGCCCTTCATGCTCACGATGTAAATGCCCGCTATTTCCACGGTCACATTTTTCTTCAAGGGCAACGCGGGAAAGACCTTGTTGTCGCACATCAAGGTCATAATTTCCTTGCCCACCTTGGCCTTGACCATGGGCATCTTCATGATACGCCCCATGCGCGGCACCTGGCTCATCATAGCCTTGGGCAAATTGGCGTTGGTGATTTTATCTTTTTTCTTGTCGATGACATAAATCGTGGCGGTCTGCTTATGCTTTTCCACCATTTCGTTCTGCTGGGCCATCTTCTTGCTTGACCAGCGGTTGAGAAAATACAAGACGACAACAAGGACCAATACGATTACGGAAATCAATATGGCCCAATCCCAAAATGTCAAATGATACGCCTCCTATCGGGTGGAGCATTTATGTAGCCTGTATTATATGAAGATTTTCCCTACAAGGCAAATTATCCCTGGGGGTAGGTCAATAAAACAGCGCGAGCAGAAAAATACCCGCAAAGTATAAGGCCAAGTTGAAGCGGCGTAGCCATTCCTTATTATAAATGAAGCGGCAGTAGATGAGGATGATGTCCGAGGTGGTGAAGGCAATCGCGCCCAGCGGGAGCCACCCGCCGCGGCTGAAGGAAAGGCCCAGCATGGTTGCCAAAAGGGCAAGGTAAATGGAATACACCGATTTTTCCCGGCTGAGGAGACCCCACCGCCAAACGAAATAGAGCATGACGGCAAAGGAAGCAACGGCGGAGAGGGCAAAGGGCAACAGCCTGAGCCCGCCGAAGGAAAAGGCGGCGATGTAAAACACATGCGCCAAGCCAAACAGGATTACGCCGGGGTTAAAGCGGAAACAAATAATAATGTCTGCGGCAATGCACAAGGCAATGGCCGCGATGAAGACAACCGCGTACAGCCCCATTTCCGCCGGGGTGATGCGCAGAATGAAAACCAACAGGCAGACTGCCGTACAGCCCCCTTTAAGCAAAGCCGCCGGCAGGTTTTCGCCCGAGCGGTATTTTATAAAGTCGTGTATCGCGAAAAGAATGAGCAATGCGAGCAGTGGCAAAAATACAGTCATCGTTCATACCTCCCCCCATATTATACCAAGAAAAGAATTGCAAAGATATTCGATTGTACGCTTGGTTGTGCTATACTTATGTGCCTCTTGCCTCTGGTACGCACTTCCCAAGAAAGCATGTGATGCTATGATAGCCTACGTAAAGGGCCCCCTGGCCTTTGTTGGCGGGCAACACGCCATAATCGACGTCTGCGGATTGGGCTTGCAGGTGCAAGCCTCTCCCGCCACTTTAAGCCGTCTGCCCGCCAAGGGCACCGAAGTACAGCTGTTTACATATCTACAATTGAGCGAGAACGGCCAGGCATTGTTCGGCTTCCTCACCCAGGAGGAGGTGCGGCTCTTTACATTGCTCATTTCTGTTTCCGGCATCGGGCCCAAGGTGGCGACGGCCATTTTGGGTACCCTGACCCCGGAGCAAATCATGATAGCCATTATGGCCCAGGACGCCACCGCCTTGAGCAAGTCCCCCGGGGTGGGGAAAAAGGTGGCCCAGCGCATCATGCTGGAGCTACGGGACAAGGTGAAAACCGAAGACGCCTGGGCCGGCGAAGGGGGCGGGGCGGCGAAGGCGTTGGCCCTGCCCGGCACTAGCTCTGCCAAGCAGGACGCCATGGACGCCTTGCTCGCGCTGGGCTATGGCCGGGCCGAGGCCATGCAAGCCGTACTGGAAATCGCTGACGACGGCATGAGTGCCGAAACCATTATCAAGCAAGCCCTGAAAAAACTGGCGAGGGGTAGCCTATGACCGGACCGCTCAACACCACCGGGTACAACCGGGAAGAAGACGAGGATATAGAGCTAAAGCTTCGCCCTACCCGCTTTGATGAATACATCGGCCAGGACAAGGTAAAGGAAAATATGCAGGTCTTCGTGGAAGCCGCCCTACAGCGGGGCGAAACCCTGGACCATGTACTCCTCTACGGCCAGCCGGGGCTGGGGAAGACCACCCTTTCCGGCATCATCGCCTCGGCCATGAATGCCCGCTTGCGCATCACCGCCGGCCCCGCCATCGAACGCCCCGGCGATATGGCGGCCATTCTCAACGACTTGAACGAGGGGGATTTCCTATTCATCGACGAAATCCACCGACTTCCCCGCAATATCGAGGAAATCCTGTACCCCGCCATGGAGGATTTCGTGCTGGATATTATCATCGGCAAGGGCCCCGCCGCCCGAAGCATCCGCCTGGACTTGCCCCGCTTCACTTTGGTCGGCGCAACGACGCGCATCGGCTTGCTCACCGCCCCCTTGCGCGACCGCTTCGGGGTGGTGCACCATCTGGAGCCCTACAGCGTGGCGCATCTTTGCACGATTATCACCCGCTCGGCCACGGTGCTGGGGGTGGAAATCCAAGAGGCGGGCGCAGAAGAAATCGCCCGCCGCGCCCGGGGTACGCCCCGCATCGCCAACCGGTTGCTAAAGCGCGTCCGGGACTTTGCCCAGGTGCGCTACGACGGCATTGTCACCCACGCCGTTGCGAAGGATTCATTGGATAGGTTGGACATCGACCCCCGTGGGCTGGACGCGGTGGACAAAAAAATATTGTGTGCCATCATCGAGAAATTCGGCGGCGGCCCCGTGGGGCTGGATACCCTGGCCGCCAGCATCGACGAGGAGGCCGGTACCCTGGAGGACGTGGCCGAGCCCTATCTTTTGCAACTGGGCTTCATCCAGCGCACCCCCCGTGGCCGCATAGTGACACAGCTTGGCTATCAGCATTTGGGCATCGTGCCCCCGGTGGCGCAGGGGCAATTACTCTTGAACGAGGTGTAGCCCCGTGGTACATTTCTTTGCGGTTTGCCTCCTGTCGTGGTATATGATTGTATGTACATATGAACCCCCGGAAGCCATTTTGCCCTGTACCGCTGTGCTGGAGGAGCTGGTGGCGCAGTTGGGTGACGATATCGCGCTGTATTTCGAAAATATGGAAACGGGGTTTTCCTTCGGGCACAACGCCGACCGGCGGTATTTCGGTGCCAGCGTGTCGAAGGCTTTTTTCGCCTTATACTTATTCCTGCGGGTGGAGCGGGAGGGAATTGACCTGGAGGAAACCTTGGTCTATACCCGCGAGGACTTCCTGGGGGGCGCGGGGCTCATCGTGCGCAGGTATCCCGTGGGGACGGTGTTCTCGAAGGGGGAGCTGATACGGCTGATGCTGAGCTACAGCGACAATATCGCCACCCTTATATTGCGGCGGCATTTCGGCCTGGAGGGATACAGACGGTTTGTGGCTGATTTGGGTATCAATCCCGCCTACGTGGGCGGCAATGTGTTCAATTCCCGCATTACCGCCGCAGAAACGGGCATTTTCGCCAGGGAGATTTACGCATACATCGCTTCCGGCGGGCGATATGCCGCGAAACTGAAGGCCGCACTGCTGGACAACCAATATCCCTTCACCGTTTCGGATTACCCCAAGGCGAGCAAAACCGGATGGACCCGGCCCCGGGCGTGGCATTGCATGGCGGTTATTTTCGCGCCTTCGCCCTACGTGCTGGTTATTTTAGGGGAAAGAGGCGGCTGGACGAACCGGGATTTTCGGGAATACGCGGAAATCTCCATGGCTTTCCAGCACTTTAATGATACATGGTTTCATTCCAAAAGCGAGGTGACTCATGGAAGTGTATGCGCGCGCAGGAGCTGTGTTCCTGTTATTCCTTGGCTTATGCATCCATTTTAGTGTGGCTGTTGCGGCGGTGCCCACCCCACGGGGGGCGGATTTGTCGGCACAGGGCGCGATTGTGCTGTGCTTCGAGACGGGGGAGGAGCTCTTTGCCTACAACGCCGACATCCCCCGCGCCCCCGCCAGCATCGTAAAGATGATGCCTATTTATCTGGCTTTGGAGGCCATCGAGGCGGGGCGGTTTACCATGGATTGCATCGTGCCCATCAGCCAGCGGGCCCACAATGTTTCCCTGGATACGGGGCAGACCAATGTACGGCTGACCCGCACGCGGGCGTATACCGTGCGCGAAATCATAGATGTGACGTCGGTGGTCTCTGCCGGTGGGGCGAGTATCGCTTTGGCGGAGCTGGTGGGCGGCTCGGAATATGGCTTCTTCCAGATGGCCAACGACAAGGTGGACGAATGGGGCATCCATGCCTTTTTCCAGTCGGCCAGCGGCGGCACTTTGCCTACTTTTCTCACCCCACGGGCCATGGCGGAGCTTACCCGCAATATTATTACGCGCTTCCCCGCTGTGCTGGCGCATACGGGGCCGCCCTATGTGCGGTTTCAGGGACAGCGGTTCAACCATCATGTGCCGGGGCGGTTCCCCGGTATGGACGGCTTCAAAACCGGGAGCAACAACACCGCCGGGTTCAACTTTGCCGGAACGGCCCAGCGGGAGGGCACCCGGGTAATCAGCATGGTGATGGGCTCTACCCACCCACGCCGCTTCGATGACACAGCCATTTTGCTCAATTATGGCTTTTATGCGATAGAAGTCCGCAGACAACAGGCGGCCATGGAGGAGGGTTACTGGTGGTAACGGGAGGTAAAAAAGTCCTGCTGTGCATTGCCGTGGCCATACTGACGGTGGCGGCCTTCCCTGTGCGCGCAAACACCGCTACGCTATACGCGCACACGCCCTTGCCCCTGCCCGTCATCGGTATGACGGCGTCGGCGCGGGCGGGCTTCGCCATCCAAGAGGACCGCTCCCTGTGGGCATGGGGGGCGAACTATGGCGGGGTGCTGGGCAACGGAACCCGGAAAACTTCCCCCGCGCCGGTTTTCGTCATGGACGAGGTGGTCTTCGTCGCTTCCAGAGAGTCCCACGCGGCGGCCATCCGCAGTGACAACAGCCTGTGGATGTGGGGCCGCAACAACGACGGGCGGCTGGGGGACGGCACTACAACAGACCGGCTCTCCCCCACCTGGATAATGGACGACGTAGCCTATGTGGCCTTGGGGAGCCAGCATTCCCTGGCCATCCGCACCGACGGTACCTTGTGGGTCTGGGGCTGTAACCGCGCCGGGCAGTTGGGCAACGGCCAGCAATCCTGGCTACCCAACCCCACACCAGCGCAAATCATGACGGATGTGCAGAGTGTCTCTGCCGGGGTGGTGCATTCCATGGCGGTACGGACCAACGGAAATCTGTATACCTTCGGCGGCAACGAGACAGGGAAGCTGGGACAAGGTGCCTGGGGCTGGGGCGCGAACCACACGCCGCGCCGCGTACTTACGAATGTCGTTGCGGTGTCGGCGGGGGATACCCATTCCCTGGCGATACGCAACAACGGCAACCTCTATGCCTTCGGGCGCAACCGCCACGGTGCCTTCGGCAACGGTGCCACCAGCGGTGCCTTATCCCCGATACGGGTGATGGGGAATGTACAAGCCGTTTCCGCCGGGGCGGGATTTTCCTTTATCCTGCGCAACTGCGGCACGCTGTACACCACGGGGGACAACGTGACCGGGCAACTGGGCGACGGCACCACCACCCAGCGCACCCGCCCGGTGCGCCTTATGGAAAATGTCCAGGCGATTTCCGCCGGGGGCGGCTTCGGCATGGCCCTGCGGGAAAATGGCACCCTGTACGCCTGGGGCAATAACCGCAACGCCCGGCTGGGGGACGGCACCGAGACCCAAAGGAACGAGCCCGTGCGGATTTTTTATATTGCGGCACATATGCCCCCCGAAATCATCGCGCCGGCTGAGGGGAGTGTACTATGAAAAAATTTTTTGCTTTCTCACTCATATTATTTTTTTTATCCGCTTGCGGGCACGCGTATGACGGCGGGTACCCGGAGGAGCCTGCGGATATGTATTACGCGGGCATGATAGCCCCGCCCACCCCCGCGCCGACCCCTGCGCCCACGCCCACACCTATCCCCACCCCCGAGCCCACCCCGGAACCCACGCCGGAGCCTACCCCCGAGCCGGAGCCGGAGCCGGAGCCCTTGCGGGCGCGGTTACAATTCGCCGGGGACGTATTATTGCACCGGGGGCCGGTGGCGGGGGCACGGCTGGAGCCCTATGTCTATGATTTCCGCCCCATGCTGACGAACATCCGGCCCTTCCTGGACGGCGACTTGAACATCGTGAACATGGAATCCCCGGTGGACGCGATGGGCGGCAACCGGGACATAACCAGCTGGCCTATTTTCAACGTCCCCTTTGAAATATTGGAGGGATTGCAATACGCCGGGTTCCACCATTTGATTTTTGCTAATAATCATACCTTGGACAGGCGTTGGCAGGGCACGCTGAACACTTTGGCCAATTTCCAGCGTGCGGGCTTTACCTGGACGGGGGCCTACGCCACACGGGAATGCTCCTTCGTCCCCACCATAAAGGACGTGAACGGCATCCGGGTGGGGGTGCTGGCCTATACGGATTCCCTCAACGGCCTGGACTCGTGGATTCCGGCGTACATGCGTCCCTATGCCGTGCCGCGCTTCCGCTCCCATGTGATGGACGATGTGCCCCGCATGGCCCAGGATATTGCCCGCATACGGGAATACGGCGCGGAGTTCGTGGTGGTTTCACTCCATTGGGGCGCGGAATACGTAAACCAGCCCAGCCGGGTGCAGAGGCAAATCGCCACGGCACTGGTGGAGTACGGCGCGGACGTAATCATGGGGCACCATTCCCACACGGTACAGCCCGTGGACTGGCATTATCGCGAGGACGGCACCCGTGGGCTCATCATGTATTCCCTGGGCAATTTTATGGTGGACCAGACGGGCTTGCTCCATCCCGCCCAGCCCCTGACCCACTTCGGTATGCTGGTGAGCGTAAACGTCAAGCAATGCCCCCGGGGCGAAACCTTCATCGAGAGCGCGGAGGTGCTACCCACCATCTTCATCCGCGACCGGATACGCTACCTGGGCATTGTGAACAACTTACTGCCCCTGGCCAACGGCGAAGTGCCGGAGTTTATTACCAACGAGCCCATCCGCGCCTGGGGGCGCACTTCCTATGCCCATGTGACCCATATCGTGGGCCCGGATTTGATTCAAGTCTCCCACGCGTGGTCCAACACATGGGTACTCGTCCCCTACCCCTACGAATGCGTGGACATACCCTATAACCACAACAAAGAACACCACAATCCAGTTTGACCGGACTTCCCCAAAAAAGGCGTAAAAAAGCCCGTCAAAAGGGTTTATAGCCGAATAAAATGAGAACCGACCGACAGGACGAAGCTCAGTGTCTACAAGACAAGGAAGTTGTGACGACGCGCACCGGAGGTGTGCGCTAGGAGCGGCTGACGCAGGATTGTAGATATTGAGCAAGTCCTGTCGGTCGGTTCTCATTTTATTCGGCTTTAATCTCTTGTCGGGCGGGTAATACTTGTGGCTTTGTGGTCATGCGCGTTGGTTGATTAAATCGTGCCAATCTGCTTGCGTAGTGCCTCCAGTTGGGCACGCAAGTCTGCGTTTTCCGAGTCTTTGTCGGCAAGTACGGCATCTTTTTCCGCAACTACTTCCGCAATAACGCCTTGCCAATGTTCGTCTCTTTTACGTTCGGCATTATACAACGCCTGTGCTTCGTCATGCCTTGCCTTCGCCCACATACGTTCTTTTTCCTTGAACTCATCTGATGCCGCAACATGGCGGTAGGCTTGTAATGCTTCGCTCATTTCTGGCTA
>WQSR01000042.1 GCA_009787785.1 Defluviitaleaceae bacterium | reverse complement strand
CGAGGCGGCCAATCCTTCTGGCAGTTTCAAGGACAGGCGGGCCGCCACGGCGGTATACCACGCGAAAAAGCTGGGCTACAAGGGGGTGGCGGCGGCGACGTCGGGCAATTATGGCGCGGCGGTGGCTTCCCAGGCGGCGGCGCAGGGGCTTGGGTGCATCATCGTTCAGGAATGCTTCGACAGCCGCAAGGTGGGCCAGCCGGAAATACTGGAAAAAACCCGCAAGTGCGAAGCCTTTGGCGCGGAGGTTATCCAGATGACCGTGGGGCCGGAGCTGTTTTACACATTCTTGTGTATATTGGAGGAAACGGGGTATTTTTCCGCCAGCCTGTACTCGCCCTTTGGCATCGCCGGGGTGGAAACGCTGGGGACAGAGCTGGTGCGGCAGGTGCGCGAAATCACCGCCCGTGAAGGCAAGCCCCGCGACCCGGACGCGGTTATCGTCACCCATGCCGGCGGTGGCAATGTGACGGGTACGGCCCGGGGCGTGCGCCGGGAGCGGTGCCGGGCGAAAATTATCGCCGCGTCGGTAAACTTGAAGGGGCTACACATGGCCAGCGACAATGATTTTAACCGCAAATCCTTCACCACGGGGCATACGGGCTTCGGCTTCCCCTTCGCCACCTGGCCCGACCGCAGTGACATGCCCCGCAGTGCCGCCCGCCCCCTGCGCTACATCGAGGAATATTTTCTGGTCAATCAGGGGGAAGTGTTCTACATGACGGAACTGCTGGCCAATATCGAGGGCCTTGAACGCGGCCCGGCGGGGAATACCTCCCTGTGCGCCGCCTTTTCCCTGGCACAGCGCATGGGCCGGGAGGAAATCATCGTGGTGCAGGAAACGGAATACACCGGCGCGGGCAAGCATATCCAGCCCCAGCTCTCCTTTGCCCGGCGCAACGGGCTGGAGATAACATTCGGCGACCCCGCCGGGGAAATCGCCGGGCAGACCATCATCCTGCCGGCGCACCCCAGCCTAATCAAGGCACGGGAAGTGGACCTCGACACGGCGCGGGGCTCCCTGATTCGCAACAGCCTGACCCGATTAAAGGAAATAAACGCCGACGCCAAGCCAACGCAGGAGGATATCACCTTCCTCGCCACGGAAACCAATACGGATGAGGATTTTGTGAGGGAAAGAATCAGCCACAACACCTAAGACTTAATCGTGGTACGTGCGCGAAAGTTATATTTGGAGGTATTGGAATGGAAATTCTTATTCGTGAGATTGAAGAAGTGGACTATCCTGTTGTTTTGGAAATGTGGAACAATGAATTAGGCAATAAAAATTTAACTGCTGAAAACATTGGTTTCCATCATGATAGATTTAAGGGAAATAATAACTACAAGGCATTTGTGGCTGTGTTGGAAACCAATGTAGTTGGCATTGTTTACATTATGCAATACGCTCCTTGGGGAACTAAAAGTGAACAGTTTTGGATTCAAGGAATTGCTGTAAAGGACGGTATGCAAGGCAATGGAATTGGTACAAAACTGCTGAATTATATTGAAAAATACGGCAAGGAAAAAGGCATAAGCTACATCACTCTCAATACTGGTTTTAAACGAACCGCCGCTCACGCATTTTATGAACGTAATGGTTACAGTTCAGGTAATTATTGTTTTGGGAAAAATCTTTAATTTTCAATAATAGTCTTTAGTCGCGTTATTTCCACCCTTCACAGATTACATCCTAATACTAATCCCCCCGGCGAAAGGGGCAACAAGATGTTATCTCTGGACTATTTAAAGGAGCTTATATCACCGTTGGCAACGGAGCTTGGACTAAAGCGGGTTATTGTTTTCGGTTCATATGCACGGGGCGAGCAGGAGGAATCAAGCGACTTAGATTTAATAATAGACAGCGGTGGAAAGCTAAAGGGTAAGCATCTATTCAGTGCCATTTATAGAATAGATAGGCTGATTCCAGCAAGGACGGATATCTTCGAATTATCAGAGGTGGTAAGGCCATCACAAACATATACTGCAATACTACGTGAGGGGATTACGATTTATGAACGCTAAGGACAAGCGAACGCTAAAATGGCCAAAAATGATATAAAAGGGGTCATTGATTTAATCTGCGAAATAACAGGAGGTTCAAAATGAAAATCTTTATCAGTGCGGACATTGAAGGCATCACCACCACCACCACATGGGGCGAGGTTTATCCGGTGCCGCCCCTTCACGCAAAGCAAATGACCGACGAGGTGCTGGCTTGCATCGCCGGCGCGAAAAAAGCGGGAGCCCAGGAATTTTTGGTAAAGGACGCCCATGCCGACGCCAACACCATAGACCCCACAAGGATGCCCCCGGGCGTTACCCTCATACGCAACTGGAGCGGCCACCCCTACAGCATGGCAGAGGGCGTGGACAGCACCTTCCACGCGGCTATGTTCATCGGCTACCATTCCGCCGCGGGCCGCATGGGCAACCCCATGTCCCATACCGCTTCCAGCCGCCGCATCCACACCATAAAAATCAACGGCGCACCCGCCAGCGAGTTTCTGTTCTACAGCTGGGCCTGTGCCCTGGAGGGCGTGCCCACGGTGTTCCTCAGTGGCGACAAAATGCTGTGCGCCGATTCCGCGAACCTGCACCCACGGCTCATCACCTGCCCGGTGAAGGACGGCATCGGGGCCGCCACCCTCAACTATTCCACGGAAGAGACCCTGCAAAACATCACCGCCCTGTCGGAAAAAGCCCTCACCCAAAGCCTATCCGGCGCGCTGGCCAAACTGCCCGACCATTTCGTAATGGAAATTGATTACAAAGAGCACATATTCGCCAATAAGGCTTCGTGGTTTCCGGGGGTAACGCGGAAGAACGATACCACCATCACATTTTCGTCAGACGACTTCTTCGAGGTGTTGCGTACATTGAAATGGTTGACGTCAGTGTAGGGGGACGCCATGAAAATGTTTGAAATAAAAAGAGCCTTATACTTTTTTTTCACAAGATATCAAAAGACCCTCTGTGTGAGTGCTATTGTTGTTGCGGTTATTGCAACGCTTGCCATCGTTATAGTCGCGCCTATGCTATCACGGCATCGGGACGAGGAACTAGCCCGAACAGCTTTTCAAACCAGAGCATATAGATTAACCAGGGTATACAGGCTAACCAGAGCGGACTTCTTATACGACTTTGATTATATGATATCCGCCTTGGAAGAAAATTTCCCCTCTTTTGGCATAGTCTACCGCCAGCATGGGGTAAATATGCTTGAAGCCGCCCAAGATTTACGGGACGGGCTTGAATGCGAAACCATAGAAATTGATTTTGAATTTTTTTGGAATATGTTGAGGGACGAATTTTTTTACCATGGTTCACCGGGAGAAATACCCCTCTCCACAGGTCATCTTTTCCTTATTTCTGATGGGGCTCGAAGATGGCTTCTTTCGCAATACAGTCGTTCTATAGGCTGGGGAGCAAGTGCCTATTTTGTAAATATTCTTAATTCGCCACCGTTATATGGCGGTTACCCAGCTCTTATGGGAGATACCCACCCATTAATACGTATTCCATGCTGGCAACCGAGCCGGGTGCTTTCAACGGGCATTGTTAAAGAAGGGTCAATAGGCTATCTAAGATTTTATACATTTTCACGTGTTTTTGGTTCTGATGACTTGGAAATGTTAGCTGTATTTTATAGTGAAATAGCAGATTTTGAGCATCTTATTATTGACCTCCGGGGAAATACGGGTGGAAACTATCAAAGATTTATACAAAATGTAACGGAATTTCTTATAAATCGCCCCAAGTCCATACATTTTTACCATTTTATGATGGATGGGGAGCACAATATGAGATTTGCCCAAGCAACAGGTGAGTTTCGCCGAATTACATACAATCCTATTCAGCAAATTCGTTTTCTTGATAGGGACGAAAGCTTCTTGTTCAGCAGAGATTCTCTATTTATAGGAAATAATGTATCAAGTTATATTATTGAAGATATATCGGGGATGGATTATTATTTTATCGAAGCGTTTACAATCGTGCCACGAGATGACCATTATAGAAGTGCGTTCGACGGTAAGAAATGGTTGTTGATTGATGAGAAAGTCTATTCTGCGGCAATGTATATTGCTTCCATCCACAAAAATATAGGCTTTGCTACCCTGGTAGGCGAAACCACCGGCGGTGGAGCTGTATCCCCATGGCACTCCAACTTCATTACGTTGCCCAATACCGGGATTATTGTCCGCTACGACCCCACCCTTGTAATTGATAGACAAGGCCGCCCCCTGGAATACGGCGTGGAGCCGCATTATTTCAACCGCCCCGGAATGGACGCGCTGGAGACAGTGCTGGCTATGATTGCGGAAGGAGCGTATTAGCCGAATAAAACCCCCACGCTACACGGGTGTGCCCGTGCGGCGTGGGGGTTTCATTGTATTCGGCTATAGGTTATTTTACCAATTCCATTTCTGTCAGTGCTTCCATTATGTCGGTTAGTGGCGCGCCGCCGCTGATTTCCATTGCGGCTACCACAGAGCCCTCCACCAGGGGGGCTTTGCTTATTTTGATTGTGGATTTCATGTCTTGGGCCAGTTCGTCCATAACCACCTCGGCAGTCATCACCGTAGAGCCCAAGTCGTATAGAATAATGGTGCCCTCGGGGCGATAGGCTTGGTGGAGTATGTCTTTGATTTGCGCGTAGTCGGAGCCCAGGCCGCCTGTGCCGTTGCCGCCGGAGATGAACAGGGGAATGCCCTTGGCCATCTCGCCGATGATGTCGCGTATGCCTTCCACCAGCTTGAGACTGTGGGAGAGCAAAACCAAGCTAACCATGGGTCAAGCCTTCCCGCCCAGAAACGCGGCGGCGGCCTTTACCATGAGCTGGGAGGACATACAGCCGGGGTCGATATGGCCCAGGCTCCGATCGCCCAGGTAGGAGGCCCTTCCCTTCGTAGCGATAATGGTCTTGGTGTATTCACAGCCGTCCTTGGCCGCTTGCAGGGCTTCGTCGAAGGCGTCCTTGGCGGGAATACCGGTGGTTGCGGCGTTTTTCAGGCTGTCCAGCACGGGGATGAGCACATCCAGCATGGTCTTCTCGCCCTTTTGGGCTTTGCCCCGGGCTTTGACCCCTTCGATGCCGATTTCCAGCGCGCCCACAAAATCGGAAAGGTCTATCTCCGCTTTGCCCAGCGCACCTGCCATTTTGAGGAAAAATGTGCCGTACAAAGGCCCCGAAGCACCGCCCACCGTAGAGATGAGGGTCATGGCCGTGGTTTTGAACACCTCGCCCACCGTTTCAAATTCACCCTCCAGCTTGGGCAACACCGCACCGAACCCACGGGAGAGGTTGATGCCGTGGTCTGCGTCGCCGATGGCGGTGTCCAGCTCGGTCAGGTAGGTTTTGTTGTCTTCTATTTCCTTGGCGATAAGCTTGAATAGGGCAACCGTGTCCCTCGCGTTCATGATTTATACGCGGGGGTGTCGGCTTGGGCGTCCAAAAGGGTTTTGAGCTCGGCGTCCAGCTTCAACACGGAAATGGAGAACCCGGCCATTTCGATAGCGGTCATGTATTCCCCTACAAATGTCTTGTAAATCTTCACGCCCTTGCCCGTCAGTATTTCGTTCACCCTTTTGTTTACGATGAAGAGCTCCATAAGGGGGGTAGAGCCCAGACCGTTCACCATTACCGCCACTTCCTGCCCGTCTACGGGCATGTCGGCCATGATTTTTGCCATCAGCTCATCCACAATGGCGTCGGCGGGCTTGATGGTGTCGCGCCTTACGCCGGGCTCGCCATGGATGCCCAGACCCACTTCCATTTCGTTTTCCGCCAGCTCGAAACCGGGCTTCCCGGCTTCGGGGATGATGCAGGGGGTGAGGGCCATGCCCATAGAGCGCACATTGGCCACCACTTTTTCGGCTACGGCTTTTACATCGGCAAGGCTCGCGCCGGTTTCGGCCTTGGCACCCGCGATTTTGTGCAGGAGCACCGTTCCGGCAATACCGCGGCGGCCCACTGTCCAGGTGCTGTTTTGCACGGCCACGTCATCGTCGATGACTACCTTGTCCACCTTAATGCCTTCGGCTTCGGCCATTTCCATAGCCATTTCAAAGTTCATTACGTCGCCGGTGTAGTTCTTGATGATAAGTAATACACCCTCGTCGGTCTTTACCGCTTTAATCGCCTCAAATACGGCGTCGGGAGTGGGCGAGGTGAATACGGCACCGCATACGCCCGCGTCCAGCATTCCACAGCCCACAAAGCCCGCGTGGGAAGGCTCGTGGCCGGAGCCGCCTCCGCTGATGAGGGCGACTTTGCCTGTCTTAGGCTTTGCCCTTACGATTACATCGGCGGAATCAATCTTGCGCACATACTCGGGAAAGGCCAGCACCATCCCTTGTAGCATTTCGGACACTACATTTTGCGGGGCATTGATGACTTTTTTCATGCTTGTTCCTCCTTTATAAAATTTGTTAAACTCTACCATGATGGGAAAGGAATGGCAAGAATTTTTTGTAGACTTTACTAATTGCCTTCATAGGCTATAATTAATTAATAATAAAGGGGGACACGCACATGGTTGAAAAAAATGTAACGATAACAAATAAGCTGGGCTTGCACGCCCGGCCCGCGTCGGACTTCGTGCGCTTTGCCAAATCCTTCGGGGAAAAAATAACCCTCGTAAAGGGCGATAAAACCGCCAACGCCAAGAGCATCCTGCAAGTACTTTCCCTTTCCCTGACCCAGGGGAGCACCTGCACCGTCAAGGTGGAGGGGGACAGCCCGGAGGCTGTGGCGGAGAAAATCGTGGAATTTATTAACGGATTGGATGAATGATATGCGGAGCTTACAGGGTATAGGGGTTTCGAAGGGGCTGGCCTTCGGGCCGGTGTATGTATATGAAAAAACCGACATTCCCATCCACACGGCACCCATCGCCCCCGGCGAAGCACAGCAGGAAGCGGATAAATTCCGCAACGCCGTGGAGCTGACCGTCAAGCAAATCAGCAGTATCGCCAAGGCCGCCGAGGGCACCCTGGGGGAGGAAAACGCCAAGGTTTTCGAGGCGCATCTGGACATAGCGGAAGACCCCGCCTTGGAAGAAATGGTCATGGACAATATCCACACCGCGCATATGAACGCCATGCGAGCCCTGGGGGAGGCAAAGGAAAGCTTCGCGGCGTTGTTCCGGGAGTTGGGAGACGATTATTTCCGGGAGCGGGTCTTTGATTTGGATGACGTATGCGAAAGAATCCTGTGCAACCTGGCCGGCGTGGTGCCCGCCTCCTTGCAATTTTTGCCCGAAAAGGTAATCGTCGTGGCCGAAGACCTGACCCCCTCCATTACCGCCACCATGGACAGGGAAAAGGTACTGGCCTTCGTAACGGAAACCGGCGGGAAAACCTCCCACACCGCCATCATGGCCCGCACGCTGGAAATCCCCGCCGTGGTGGGCTTGAAAGAAGCCCGGGCCCAACTCCCCAACGGGGAAAAAATAATCGTTGACGGCCAGGCGGGCACGGTGCTCACCCATCCCGATGCCGCCGCCATGGCCGAATACGAAAGGAAGAAGCTTCGCCATAGCCAGGAAAAAGAGGCCCTGCGCGCCATTTTGAACGAGCCCTCCATTACACTGGACGGCAGGAAAATTGAGCTGTATGCCAACATCGGCTCCCCCGGGGACATCGAAGCCGTCACCGCCAACAACGGCGAAGGGGTGGGCCTATTCCGCACGGAATTTCTGTACATGGACAGCACCCGCTTTCCTGTGGAGGAGGAGCAATTCACCGCCTATAGGCAGGTGGCCCAGGGCATGGCCGGCAAGCCGGTGATTATCCGTACCCTGGACATCGGCGGCGACAAAACCCTGCCCTATTTCACCTTCCCCAAGGAAGAGAACCCCTTCCTGGGATACCGCGCCATCCGCATGTGCCTGGACATGCCGGAAATCTTCAAGACCCAATTGCGGGCTATCTTACGGGCGTCCGCCTTAGGAAGGGTAAAAATCCTGTTGCCCATGGTCATTTCATTGGAAGAAGTCCGCGCGGCGAAAAGCCTGTTGGCGGAATGCAAGGGGGAGCTACGCGCCCAGGGCATCGCCTTTGACGAGGGCATCAAAGTCGGCGTTATGGTGGAAACCCCGGCGGCGGTGCTCATGGCGGACGCCTTCGCCAAAGAGGTGGATTTTTTCAGCCTGGGCACCAATGATTTGACCCAGTATGTTTTGGCCGTGGACCGGGGCAACGAGTCCATCAACGCGCTGTTCAACCCCTACCATCCGGCGGTGCTGCACAGCATCAAAAAGGTCATCGACGCCGCCCACCGGGAGGGGAAATTCGTGGGGATGTGCGGCGAATTTGCCGGGGACGAACAGGCTGTACCTTTGCTCCTGGGGCTGGGCCTGGATGAGCTTAGCGTCAGCGCGTCTTCCCTACTGGCCGTCAAAAAGGTAATCCGCAACCAACACTACAGCCACGCCCAACGGCTGGCTCAAGAGGTGCTCGCCCTGACGACGGTTGCCGAGGTGGAGGCGCGCCTGGGCGCGTAAAGCGCGGCTTCTCACACATTCATTGCGTGTAAAATATGTTCCCAAGCTTTCCCCTGCCCCCTCCCGTGCGCTGTGTTTCTGGCAGGTGGAAATTTTTTACTGATTACATATATAATGGTATAGCCGAATAAAACGGGAACAGGGGATGACCATGTTAATTGTACAAAAATACGGCGGCACTTCCGTAGCCGACGCGGGGTGCATTATGCGGGTGGCGGAGCGGATTGTTCAGTCCCATCGCGCCGGGCATAAAATGGTGGTGGTGCTTTCGGCCCAGGGGGACACCACGGATATTTTGACGGCCAAGGCGCGTGAAATCGCTCCCGACCCCAGCAAGCGCGAGCTCGACATGCTGTTGGTCACGGGGGAGCAACAGGCCGTGGCTTTGATGGCTATGGCCATACACAAGCTGGGGGCCCCTGCCCTTTCCATGAATGCCGTACAGGTGGGCATCGAGGCCACGTCCTTGTATGGGAATGCGCGGATTAGGCGCATTCGCCCGGAGCGTATCACCCGGGCGTTGGAGTTGAATAGCATCGTGATTGTGGCGGGCTTCCAGGGGGTGAACCGCTACGGCGACATGACCACCTTAGGGCGCGGCGCGTCGGATACCACGGCGGTGGCCTTGGCGGCGGTGCTGGGCGCGGATGTGTGTGAAATCTATTCCGACGTAAGCGGCATTTTTACCGCCGACCCGCGCATTGTGCCGGTTGCGCGCAAACTGCCCTGCATCAGCTATGACGAAATGCTGGAGCTGGCTTCCATGGGGGCCCAGGTATTGCACAACCGGGCAGTGGAAATGGCCAAGCGGCACCGGGTCAAGCTGGTGCTTCGCTCCAGTTCGCGCTTCGACGACGAGGGCACCGAAATTAGGGAGGAATCGACCATGGAGAAATTATTGTTCAGCGGGCTGGCCGTGGACCGGGATGTGGCGCGTATCAGCGTGATGGGGCTGGTGGATAGGCCGGGGCTGGCGTACCACGTTTTCTCACTGCTGGCCAAGGAGAAGATTTCCGTTGATATCATATTGCAAACCGCCGGGAACGGGCAAACCAAGGACATCAGCTTTACCGTGGCCCATGAGCATTTGGACGCGGCGTTGAAGGTACTGGAAACCAACCGCGAGCAAATCGGCTTTGACATGACCACCTACGACACGCAAGTGGCAAAGCTGAGCGTTATCGGCGCGGGGATGACCACGAATTACGGCGTGGCGTCGTCCATGTTTGAGGCCCTGTACGACTGCGGCGTGAACATCCATCTAATTTCCTCATCGGAAATAAAAATCACCGTGCTCATCGACGAAAACGCCGCCGACCGCGCCGCACGGGCCATTCATGAAAAATTCACACAGCTAATGCAGGATTAATACTCCCCTGCGGTTGAAATCCGAGATGAATTGCGAGGATTTGTGCCGCAAGGCGAGGAAGTGCCGACGAAGCGTGCCGGGAGGCACGCCAGGAGGAACAGACGAAGCATTGTGGTGCAAAGACCGCAAGACATCTTGGATTTCAACCGCAGGGGAGTATAAGGGGGAATAAATATGAAACCATTCACCTGCGCCGTGGTGGGCGCGACAGGCATGGTGGGGAAAATGCTGGTGCAAATCTTGGAGGAGCGCAAGCTACCCGTTTCGCAATTACATCTCTTCGCGTCGCCCCAGGACGCGGGTCAGGTGATGCGGTTCAACGGCAGGGAAATCACCATAGAGGAGCTAACCCCCGCGTCCTTTGACCGGGGGATAGACACGGCATTATTCGCCGTGAGCAATGCATTGAGCCGAACTTACGCGCCCCTGGCCGTAAAAAAAGGCTGTACCGTGGTGGACAATTCCTCGGCGTGGCGGCTGGACCCCGCCGTGCCTTTGGTGGTTCCCGAAGTGAACAGAGGCGACATCGCCACCCACAGGGGCATCATCGCCAACCCCAACTGCTGTGCCGCCCCCACGGTGGTGGCCTTGAAGCCCCTCCATGATGCCTTCGGCGTGAAGCGGGTGGTGATTTCCACCTATCAGTCCGTTTCCGGGGCGGGGGTAGACGGCTGGCAAGACCTGACCGACACCCTGTCGGGAGCGGTCCCCAAGCATTTCCCCTACCCCATCGCCCACAATTTGATTCCCCACATCGACGCCTTCGAGGCCGACGGCTACACCGGCGAGGAAAAAAAGCTCATGGCCGAGGTGCGCAAGATGCTCCATCTGCCGGATTTGGCCATCACCGCCACCACGGTGCGGGTGCCGGTGTATTCCGGGCATAGCCTGTCGATTAACGTAACCTTTGATAAACCCTTCGCGCTGGACGAGGTGCGCCAACTGCTTGGAACCGCTCCCGGCGTCATCCTCGCCGACAATCCCGCCGAGAAGCTATACCCCATGCCCATCACCGCGGCGGGGAATGACCACGTGCACATCGGCCGTCTGCGCCGAGACGACAGCTACGAAAATAGCCTGAACCTGTGGGTGGTAAGCGACAACATCCGCAAGGGCGCGGCCACCAACGCGGTGCAAATTGTGGAGGAACTATGAAAAAATATGTATTTTTGCCTGTGGCAATCATTTTATTCGCGCTCTTTGGCTGTGGACAAGCCACCCCCAACGAAGCCGCATACATAAACACGGAAGTCCCGCTTATGTGGCGGGTGCTTTCCCCTGCCGGGCAAACGATGTATCTGTTTGGCTCGATACACGCCGCCGACGCGTCCATTTATCCCCTCCCCGGCTTTATCATGGAAGCCTTTCACCGGAGCGATTATCTGGCGGTTGAAGCCGACGTCGTTGCCTTTTCCCAAGACGCAAACGCCGTGGCAAGCATGACTACCCGTATGCTATACGCAGACGACAGAACCATTCTTGATGACATCGGAGAGGACATTCACACCCGGGCGACGGCGGTTTTGGCCCAACAAGGATTCCCTCCCGGGACGCTGGACGCCTTCCACCCCTTTATGTGGTCAACGGTATTGCTGGCGGCGGTAATGGACGAAGCGGGCATGGCGGCCGAATACGGGCTGGACATGTTTTTTATCCTGGAAGCCATGGAGCGCGGGATGGGAATACTGGAAGTAGAGTCCATGGAGTTGCAATTGGATATTATGCTTGGGCTTTCGCCGGCGTTGTGGGCCTGGAAGATTGAAAGCACACTGGACATCGCGGAAGGTGCAGATGCGTTGCTACAGATGTACACCGCGTGGCAACGGGGAGACGCCGCATTTTTTTACGCATTATTCGCCGCCGACCACGACGATGTACCAGATGCATTGTGGCACGAATTTTATTATGAGCTCCTTGTGCGGCGCGACGTGGGCATGACACAAAAGGCAAGACAATTTATGGCTGAAGGCAAAAAGGTATTTTACGTTGTGGGCCTTGCCCATATGCTTGGCGAGGACAGTATTATCTATTTGCTTAGAAATTATGGGTACACCATAACGCGGGTGCTTCCGTAGAGAAAGGTGTAGGTAGTTTTACGATAAAAATGGCAAGTCTGAAATCGTCGAATGGTTGAAGCGCGGGAAGCGAAGGGCATTAAACAGCCCGCTATTGCTCGGCTTGAAAGCCTAAAAGCCACACCACAAATAGATACATTATTCAAAGTGCTTTATCCGCTTGGCTATACGTTAGAAATTGTACCGGTTAAAAAGTGAGGAGTTAGGTATGGACTGGAAAAATGATAGAGTAGGTTCTTGTGAGCGTGGTGAAAATCCTACGCTAATGATAAAAATGAAAAGTGGTTTTGCTGTAATTGGCGACCACCAATTTTTACCTGGATACTGTCTTTTATTAGGCTACCCAAAGGCATCATCGTTAAACGAACTTTCAATGAAAGCGCGAAACCAGTACCTTATGGATATGACGCTCATTGGAGATGCCATAATCAAGGCGTGTAGTCCATTACGTATCAATTATTCTACGCTGATGAATTTAGACCATTACCTGCATACACATATCGAGGCGCGGTACGAGTGGGAAACAGACGAACACCGAAGCAGACCAACTTATTTTTACCCACGGGAGCAACGGTTTGGGAAAGAGTACGAATATAATGAACCAAAATACGGCGAATTGAAATCAAAAATCACAGAGGTATTAAGAGGGCTAATGTCGGAAGCATACGATTCTATATAGTTAAAGCCATTTAAACAGTTTTAGTGTAAATGGTAGACTTGCCCACGCCATTAACTCCGCCGATTATGGTGTATCTCAACAGCACTTCATCGCGTTCGGAGGCATTAGCAAACAATTCTTTTAACTCGGTTATTGAGTAAGATATAAATGCGAGGGGTAATTACATTTCCCATCCTTGGGCGGGTTTTATCTTGTTCAAATCCATTACTTTGTAAAAATTCATGCAATTCTTTGTCCATAGCATCAATGTAGGAATTTCAGTTGTAGTGTGGTTAAGGGGCTTGGGAAAGAAACTATTGAATTACGTTTCTTTACTTGAGCCTCGCTTCAAAGCGTCTGTTACAATTCGTATAAGATACTCGGGCTTTCTAAAATCACCGTCACGGAAAATTGCAGAGGCTGCCACCAATGCACTGCGCACATAAGCGGCATTTTGCTCGAACAGCACCCTGTCTAAGGGTATCCCCTTGCTTTCGGCAAATTGGCAAATAAATGTTACAGTTGTGCGTGTGTTGCCTTCTCTAAAAGGATGAACCTTCCATAAATCAGCCAGCCCCGATGATAATGCCTTCGCTTGTTCTTCCAACGGCAACATTTGCCATTTTATACCGTTCATTCTTTTCAACACTTCGGTTGCTGCGGATTCAATTTCCTGCGGCAACGCATACTCAATCGTCATATGCCCCAAAACTGCTTCGGCTTTTTTTATCGGCACGGTACGTGGTTGCCCCGCCCAATCATAAATATCGCCAAAAATTTGTGCGTGAAAACGGCACAAATGCGCAAAGTCATATTCACCCGGAATAGGATTAGTCAGTAAATCATGGATGGCGTTACAGGAAAATTCAACCTCTGCCAGATTGAGCGTGTCCTCGTCTTTAATCCCTAATTTGTTTTTAAGGACAGCACAGTCCTCATAAAGATATGGGTCAAGCATGAACCGCTTCACCCGCCACAGTATACTTCTTCACAAGTACACGGCGTATGTCATCATTTGTTAGCTCACCGCGTTTTTCTTTTTCAGCAAGCTCTAAAAAATCTGTAGAGGGTTTTATCCCTTCGACTTGGACTATGCCAATGGCGTAGTCCCATGCTTTTTCGTTGAGGATATTTGATTTTTTGTTCATATAATTACTCCTTTGCTGTGAAAATGTATGCCTTCGCACATATACACCGTTAGAGCCGTTGCGGTGCGTCCTGTGGGGAGCTTCCCCGCCTATCGGTTGCGAAATAAAAGCTGAAACTATTATAATCCATAAAGAGCGTTTTCCAAATCTCTGTAGTTTCCCCAAAAATCGTATACGCCATTTAATAAATGACCCATATGCCATTCATTGGGGCTACCCTTTTCTTCAAGCAAATACAACCCTCCGACAAAAATCATGCGATTGGGCGTTTCAGCTCCAGTAATTTTTTCTGTATCAATAGAATAAAAGACAGAGATTTCCTGATTATATTTTTCTATATATTTATCTAGTATTGCTCTTTCTTCATCATTAAAATTGAGATTGAGGTTTTCTATCAATTTCAATCACCACCTCATTGTATAAATTATGTACAAAACGTGATGGAAACAATTAATTCCCCATCACGTTTTTGCATGAATATCTTTTCACGCATAGCTGGAATGCCTGTTTATGCCGTAAACGAGCCAACCGCCATGTTATTCTTACACTCCTGCCGCTTTTTTTAATGCCTCGGCCTTGTCCACCTTTTCCCAGGGCAAATCTAGGTCTGAGCGGCCAAAATGCCCGTATGCGGCGGTTTGCTTGTAGATGGGACGCCTCAAATTAAAGTATTTGATAATCGCGGCGGGGCGCAAGTCGAAGTGTTCATTTATGATTTCCACGATTTTTTCATCGGCGATTTTGCCGGTGCCCTTGGTGTTGACATTAATCGAAACGGGCTGGGCCACGCCGATGGCGTAGGCCACCTGCACCTCGCAGTGGCGGGCGATGCCGGCGGCTACGATGTTCTTCGCGATGTAGCGCGCCGCGTAACAGGCCGAGCGGTCCACCTTGGTGGGGTCCTTGCCGGAGAAGGCTCCGCCGCCATGGGCGGCATATCCGCCATAGGTATCCACGATTATTTTTCGCCCGGTTAAGCCGCAATCCCCCACAGGCCCGCCAATAACGAAACGCCCGGTGGGGTTAATCAGATACTGGGTGTCTGAGCTCAGCATGTCGGCCGGAAGGGAAGGCTTGATGACATGCTCCATCATATCCTTTTGGATTTGCGCCAAAGTCGCGTCCTCGGTATGTTGGGTGGAAAGGACAACGGCGGTCACGCCGATGGGGCGGTTTTCGTCGTCATAAGCCACGGTCACTTGGGTCTTGCCGTCGGGGCGCAGGTATTTGAAGGTGCCGTCTTTGCGTACTTCCGTAAGGCGGCGGCTCATTTTGTGGGCCAGGGAAATGGGCAAGGGCATCAGCTCCGGCGTTTCGTCACAGGCATAGCCGAACATCATGCCCTGGTCCCCCGCGCCGATGTCGTTGCCACTGCCGCCCCGGGTCTCCAGCGCGTCGTCCACGCCCTGGGCAATGTCCGGTGACTGCCCGGAAACGGAGACCAATACCGCACAGGCATCCGCGTCGAAGCCCAAATCCGCGCCGGTGTAGCCGATTTCGCGAATAGTCTCCCGTGCGATTTTGCCGAAGTCCACGAAGCAATCGGTGGTGATTTCACCCATCACCAATACAAGCCCCGTGGTGGCGGACACCTCGCAAGCCACCCGGGCCATAGGGTCCTTCGACAGGATTTCGTCCAGCACCGCGTCGGAAATTTGGTCGCACATTTTGTCGGGATGTCCCTCGGTTACTGATTCAGATGTAAATAGATGCATTTGTGTTGCCTCCTCGTTTAGTGGGTCACATATTACGCATAAAATATTCATAAAATGTTTGGTTGTCAAGTAAAACGTCTTGTGATACATTATATCCATCATACGCTAAACTGGGGAGCCGAGCGATGAAAACGATTTTAATTGTTGACGACAACAGCACCAACCTGCTGGTAGCAGAAAATGTACTTTCCCCCTATTACGAAGTGATAACGGCCTTGTCCGCGTCCTTGATGTTCGAATTGCTTGAGGATATTATCCCCGATTTGATTCTTCTGGACGTGCTCATGCCGGACACGGACGGCTTCGAAGTGATTGCGCAATTGCGTAAGGATTCACGCTACGCGGATATTCCCGTTATGTTCCTCACCAGCCAAACAGATGCCGCCGTGGAAGCGCGGGGCTTTGAATCGGGCGTTGTCGATTTTATCGCGAAGCCCTTTTTTCATACGGTTTTGCTGAGCCGTATCAAGAAGCATCTGGCCATTGACCAAATCATCCGCGAGCGCACCCAAGAATTGGAACAGTTGAAGGACAGCATCGCCTCCGCAGTAGCCAACGCCGTGGAAAAACGCGCCACCTGCACGGGGCGGCATATGGAGCGCACCGCCTCCTATGTCGAAATATTTATTGCCGCCATGCTGAAAAACGATGTGTACGCCGACGAGTTGAAAAAATACAACCCGGAGGTGGTGGCCTCGGCGGCGCGGTTGCACGACCTGGGCAAAATCAGGATTCCCGACGCCATTTTATCCAAGCCCAGCAAGCTTTCCCAGGATGAGTTTAGCGTTGTGAAAACCCACGCCACCGAAGGTGAAAAAATTGTGGACGAAATCGCGAAGCGCGCCAACGACGCGGAATTTCTCAGCTACGCCAAAATGTGCGCGGGCAGCCACCACGAGCGATGGGACGGCACCGGCTACCCCCGCAACCTCAAGGGGGAGGAAATTCCCCTGCTGGGGCGGATTATGGCCATTGTTGACGTATACGACGCTTTGGTGTCGGTTCGGCCTTACAAGGTAGCCTTCAGCCACGAGGACGCGCTGGAGATTATACGCAACAACCGGGGTAGCCATTTCGACCCGCAAATGGTTGACGTTTTCCTTGATATACATAGACAATTCGCGGAGGTAAGATATACCGACCAGACCGGAGGATAATAATGGTTGAAGCCATTAAGACAAAAACCCAGTTTTGTATGGGCTGTTTTCGGTGCGTACGCGAATGCCCGATGGAAACAGCAAATAACACCTATATGGACGAATCACGCAACCGCAAGGCCATGGTCAATACCGGCCAGTGTATCCGGTGCGGGCGTTGCGTAAAGTCCTGCAAGCACGAGGCACGCTATTTTGCCGATGACACCGAGGAATTTTTAGACGCGCTCTCCCCTCAGCGGCCCGCGTCCCTTATTGTGTCCCCCGCCATCGCCTCCAACATCCCGGAGTATAAACGCGTCTTTACCTTCCTGAAGCAACGGGGCGTCAACAAGATATACGACGCTTCCTTCGGGGGTGAAATACATACGTGGGCCACCCTGCACTGCATGAAAAAAGGCACCCCCCTCATCTCCTCCATCTGCCCTTCGGCAGTGCTGTATTGCGAAATCTATCACCCCCATCTCATCAAGCATCTCGCGCCAGTGCAAAGCCCCATGGCTTGCACCGCTATTTATATGAAGGAATACGGCGGCATCACCGAGCCCCTGGCCGCTATTTCGCCCTGTGTCTGCGCCGCAGTGGAATTTGAGGGCATCAAGCTCCCCCAATACAATGTAACCTTCAAAAATTTAATGCACTATATAGAACTCAGCGGGGTGGACCTGCCCCTGGAGGAAACCGGCTTCGACAACGGGGAAACCTTGCTTGGGCATTTATACCCCGTGCCGGGCGGCCTAAAGAAAATTTTGGATTTCTTCCATGACACAAACGCTCACATTGCCGGCGCGCAGGGTGCCGGCATGTACGCCATGATAGACCGCTACGCGCAACTGCCCGCTGACCAACTGCCCGACTTCCTTGATTTGCTTAGCTGTAACGGGGGTTGTAACCACGGTAGCGGTGCCGCCTCCAGCCCCTGTAACTTCGAAATCGGTAAGAAGCTGTATAATCTTACGAAGCAAACCGCCAAGGAGGACATCGTCACCCTCAGCCAGGCGATGCACGAACGCTTTGACAAGGAACTGGACCTGTCGAAGTTTATGCGCAACTACCGGCGGTTGAACGTCCCATTCCCCGACGTCACCCCGGACAAATTGGAAGAAGCCTATCAAGCCATGGGTAAGGACGGCTACGACAAGCGCAACATCGACTGCGGGCGGTGCGGGAGCAGTTCCTGCCAGTCTATGGCGCGCAAAATCGTGCTTAATGTAAACATCCCCGCCAACTGTGTATCCAAAATGACGGAAGACGCGCACATGGAGCACCAGATGACCCTGTACGCCCACGAACTGCAACGCGCCACCGAGGAAGCGAAAAATGAACTGGAATTACAATTACTTAAAATGAAAATGGTGGCCAAGGCCACCCACATCGGGATATATGATTTGCCCATCATCCCCGAAGACATCCTCAACCCCAACAATCCCTTTTATTTTGACGAGGGTATCCGGCTGATATTAGGCTACTCCAGCGAAGAGGACCTCCCCAATGCTATGCGCACGTGGCTCGACAGCCTACACCCTGAGGACGTGGAAGATGTGCTAACCCAAGCGATAACCCACATCCAGGATACAACCGGCACCATCCCCTTTGACATCAAATTCCGGCTGAAGACAAAGTACGGCGAATACCGTCATTTCCGCGCAATGGGCACCACCCTCCGGGACGCGGACGGCTTCCCCCTGCGCGCTGTGGGCGCGATAAACGACATCACGGAAATGCGCAACCTCGTCCTGGAGGCCGAGCGGCAACGCACCGAAGCCGAAGCCGCCAATTTTGCCAAAAGCGTTTTCCTCTCCCACATCAGCCACGAAATCCGCACCCCCCTCAACGCGATTATCGGCACGGCGGAAATCGAATTGCAAAAGGACAATAACCAGCCGGAAACCGAAGAAGCCCTGGAGCGGATATACGATTCGGGTCAGCTGGTGTTCAATATAATCAACGACCTGCTGGACTTCTCGAAAATCGAGGCGGGCAAAATGGAAATCGTCCCCGCGCCCTACAATATCCCCAGCCTGATTAACGATGTCATCCAGCTCAATGCTTTGCTGTACGAGGCCAAGGGGCTCAAGCTGATATTAAACATAGACGAGGAAATGCCCAACAGCCTGATAGGCGATGAACTGCGCATCAAGCAGGTGCTGAACAACGTGCTTTCCAATGCTTTCAAGTATACCGACCACGGCGAGGTGGAGCTCTCCGTCCATGTGAAAAAGCATAACGATAATTGTGAATTGTTTATCACCATACGGGACACGGGGCAGGGCATGAGCGAGGACCAGGTTTCCCGGATGTTTGAAGAATATGCGCGCTTCAACATGCAATCCAACCGCTCGATTATCGGCACGGGTCTGGGCATGACCATCACCAAACGCCTGTTGAGCCTGATGAGCGGCAGCATTAAGGTGAAAAGCAAGCCCGGCAAGGGCACAACCTGCGTTATTCGTCTGCCCCAGCAACAAATCAGCGGCGTGGCGGTGTGCGGGCCGGATATCATGGATAAATTGCGCGCCAAACGCTATAAATCCTTCTCCCGGGCCAAAGCCGCCCGCACCGAGTACGAGTATATGCCCTATGGCAAAATCCTCATTGTGGACGATGTGGAAACCAATCTGTACGTGGCCCGGGGCTTGACACTGCCCTATGGGCTATATATCGAAACCGCCACCAACGGTTTTTCAGCGGTGGAAAAAATAAAAAACGGCAAAGTTTTCGACGTGATTTTCATGGACCATATGATGCCCAAGATGGACGGCGTGGAAGCCACCAAAGTTATTCGTGGTATGGGCTATAGCCATCCCATCGTGGCCCTCACGGCCAACGCCCTCACCGGCCAGGCAGAGAAATTCCTCGCTGAAGGCTTTGACGGCTTTATCTCCAAGCCCATCGACATACGGGAACTGGACCTGGTCCTTAACCGGTTCATCCGCGACAAGCAACCCCCGGAAATTATCGAAGAGGCGCGGAGAAACGCCGAAGCAAAGAAGCCCGCCTTCCGCATGATTCATGATATCCACGAGCATGAACAGCTTTTGCAAGCGGCCATGTATGACATCGGCAAGAGCTTGGACGCCCTGGACGAAATTATGCCCAACATACACCAGCCCAGCGAAGCGGAGCTGAAATTGCTCCTCACTATTATTCACGGCATAAAGAGCACCCTGTCCCACATCAGTGAAGATAAGCTTTCCGCCGTCGCCCTGGGCATGGAGCTGGCCATAAAGGACGACCGGCTCGAACTTGTGGCCGAGAGCACGCGAACCTTTGTGGACGCCCTGCGCGAGGTATATCAGAAGAACAAAACAACGCCGGCCAAGGGCGTGGTTGCGTCTTCCCCAGAAGACACGGCCCTGTTGCATGAAAAGCTGGATGAGATACAATCGGCTTGCCGGCGGGTCAAAAAAAGTGTGGCCAAAGCCGCGATGGATGAGCTGAAGCAAATCGAATGGCCCGACGATGTCAACGCACTGCTGGAGGAAATTTCCACCCATTTGTTGCACGGCGCGTTCAAACGCATTGTCGCCGCCATAAATGATTACAAAAAAACATTGCAAAGCCAACTATAATATGATATAGTTTTTATAGTCATAGTCGTCGGAGGAGAGTGGGTGCGAACCCACTCTTATCTTTTACCCGTAAGGAGTCCCCATGGCGGACAAAATACAAGCCCTTGCCGAGTTGCTCACCCCCGTGGTTTTGGAAGCCGGGGTGACGCTGTACGATATCGAGCTGGTGAGGGAAGGCGGCGAGCGGATACTGCGCCTGTACATCGACAAGCCGGAAGCCCAGGGCGTGGATTTGGAGGATTGCGAACGGGTAAGCCACGCCGCCGAAGCCGTGCTGGACGCGAAGGACCCCATTCCGGGTGCCTACGCCTTGGAGGTCAGTTCCCCCGGCATTGAGCGCAAGCTCTCCCGGGACGAGCATTTCGCACGCTACATCGGGCACGATATCGCCCTGCGCCTGTACGCCCCCGTAGAGCACCGGAAAAACTTTCGCGGCAAGCTGACGGCGTACGAAAATAAAACAATCACCCTGGAAACCGCACCGGATAAAACCATGGCATTCGAGCGCGAAGCCGTGGCACTGTGCAGGCTTGCCGTATTCGACGAATAACAAAAGGAGGCACTCCTAGAATGGACAACAGCAAGGAACTGATAGCGGCCATTTCCCAAGTCGCACAGGAGAAAGGCATTGATAAAGAGATAATATTTGAAGCCATAGAGGCATCGCTGGTGTCGGCTTGCAAAAGGCAATACGGCCAGCAAGCGAACCTGAAGGTTGTTATCGACCGGGAACTCGGACGCTATACCGTGTTTGCGCAAAAAGTTGTTTCAGAAGAGATAGAAGACCCCATTCTGCACATAAGCCTGGAAGAAGCCCGCAAAATTAACGCACAATTTGAATTGGAAGATACCGTGGATATTATTGTGGTGCCCAAGGATTTTGGCCGCATCGCCGCCCAGACCGCGAAGCAAGTCGTGGTGCAAAAAATCCGTGAGGCCGAGCGCGAGCGTTTGTATAATGAGTTTATCACCAAGGAACACGACGTAGTCACCGCCATCGTGCAAAGGCGCGACCGCCGCAACGTTATCGTCAGCCTGGGCAGGTTGGACGCCACCCTCCCCGCAAGCGAGCAAATGCCCCGGGAGCGGTACGAATTTGGCGACCGCATCAAGGTATATGTCATGGAAGTGAAGCAGAGCAGTAAGGGGCCCATGGTACAAGTGAGCCGCAACCACCCGGATTTGCTTCGCCGCCTGTTCGAGCAGGAGGTGCCGGAGATTTTCGACGGCGTGGTGGAAATCAAATCCGTATCCCGTGAGGCGGGAAGCCGCAGTAAAATCGCCGTTCACACCATTCACCCCCATGTGGACCCCATCGGGGCTTGCGTGGGCCAAAGCGGCCAGCGGGTGAACATTATCAGCGGCGAGCTACGGGGCGAAAAGCTGGATATTATCATGTTCAACCCCGACCCGGCCAAGTTCATCGCCGCGTCCCTCAGCCCCAGCAAGGTTGTTACCGTTGCCACCAGCAAATACGAGCAGGAAGCCCGGGTTATCGTGCCCGACCACCAGCTTTCCCTGGCCATCGGCAAGGAAGGGCAAAACGCAAGGCTTGCCGCCCGCCTTACGGGCTGGCGCATTGACATAAAAAGCGAGATGCAGGCGCGGGGTACGGATTTCCTGATATTCGACGAGCCGGAGTTCGTTCCCGAGCCGGAGGAGGAAACCCCCGAAGCCGCCGCCCCGGCCGAAGCGGCGGAATACTACGACGACGAGTATTATGACGATGACGAATACTACGACGACGAATATTACGATGACGATGAATACTACGATGACGATGAGTACTACGACGAATACTACCCGGAAGCCGAAGAAGCCACACCCACCGAAGCCACACCCGCCGCCAAATGAAAAAAACACCCCAGCGCAAATGTGTGGGATGCCGCGAAATGCGGGACAAATCCACGCTGTTGCGCGTATGCCTTGCCCCGAACGGTCAGGGCCGCGGCGCATATATATGCAAGAACCGGGTCTGCATCGAGCAGGCGCGAAAACAAAAGGGGCTGGAGCGTTCTTTTAGAAAAGCCGTACCGCCTGACGTATACAGCCAGTTAATCAACGAAGTCTAATCAGCAAGAAATAATAAAAAGCTTGGGGGCTATGGAACGACTGTGAGTAACCAAATGAATCCAAACCATGAAACAGAAGCGGCAAGCATCGCCAAAGAAGCGAAACCCGCCGCGCAAAATCCCGCCCCGCGTCCGCGACCTGTAGACGCGGAAGGCAATCCGCTGCCGCCGCGCCCGCGACCTGTGGACGCGGAGGGCAATCCCCTGCCGCGCAGACCGCGACCTGTGGACGCAGAGGGCAATCCTTTGCCGCGCAGACCGCGACCCGTGGACGCGGAGGGCAATCCCTTACCGCGCAGACCACGCCCTGTGGACGCGGAGGGCAATCCNTTGCCGCGCAGACCGCGACCCGTGGACGCNGAGGGCAATCCCNTGCCGCCGCGCCCGCGCCCCGTAGCCGAGGAAAGCACTCCCATACCGGGCCCCCGTGCCGATTCCCCTGCCCCACAAGCCATACCCCC
>WQSR01000041.1 GCA_009787785.1 Defluviitaleaceae bacterium | reverse complement strand
ATGCTACGCCTGTGCTCCGCTGGTGTTGCTTCGCAACAATGCGCTACGCGGCGCACGCAATTCGCTCACCAAAACACACCGCCGCCCACCCTTTTCGGCGAGGGGCGGACATTTCCAAAAAAAACCGCCCCGGGATGCATCGGAGCGGTGGTGGCGACGGTGATGGAAAATATGTTCGTTATTTCCCGTTTTGAAATATGCGGCGGAGCTGTCTTTCGGTGAAGCCGTATTTTTTCGTCAGGTCCTTGTAGGTTAGTGTGGCAAATTCCTTTCGGGCCTCCTTTGCCAGACAGCCCAGGAAAACGGTGCGTTTGCTGGGGATGTACACCGTCGCGCCACCAAGAACGTCTACGATGGTGCATACGGCGTCGAAGCCGTATTCGTCCATAATGGCGTCGAAGGGGGTCATGATTTCCGAGGGGTGAAGGGTTGCGACATGGCGCAAAATGGCGTTGTTCATGGTGGGTTTTCCTCCTTTTGAATACAAACATACATTCGTTGATTGTGATTATATTCGATGCGTGTAATGTAGTCAAGCATTTTCACTTCGAACATATTTCCTGTATTTGACAGTCTTTCCAACAGGCGATAAAATGGCCGGAGATAAAGGAGGGATTGATATGCAATCAATTACCGTACGGCTCGACACCATTGATAAAGTCAAAAATCTGGTAGCCATTCTGGCACCCATTGAAGGGGACTTCGACCTTGTCTCCGACCGCTATGTGGTGGACGCAAAGTCAATTATGGGTATTTTCAGCTTAGATATCAGCAAGCCTCTGAGGCTGGACATGCACTGCCCGGAAGCGGCGGCGAAGGTCTTGCCCTTGCTGGAATCGTACAAAATTTAATAGCCGGAAGAAGGATGGGGGAACCCATCTTTTTTTTACGTACAAGGAGGAATCTCATGTCTGATACATGGAGTCTGAACGATATTTACACCGGGTTTGACGCCGAAGCCCTGGTTGCGGATTTTAACAAACTTTCGCCCATGGTGGATGAAATGAACAAGGCGGCGGCGGCCCTGGCGGATTTCAACGATGTAGAGAAGCTGGTGCGCCAGCTGGAAAGCTATACCGCGCTGTTGGACAAAATCGGGAGCTTTGCGTCCTTTAGCTTCTCCACGGACACATCCAACACCGACGCGGAAAAATACCTCTACCAAATGGATACCCTCAACGCGGAGACCAGCCGCACCCAGGTACGCCTGGCGGCTTTTTTGGCCAAGCTGAGCAAGACCGGGGACATTACAGAGCTGGCGGAAGCCCAGGGCATTGGTGAGTATGCGTATCAATTGAATTATATGGCCCAGCATTATGCCCATCTGATGAGCGAGGACGAGGAAACCCTGGCCGCGCAAATGGTCAACACCGGCTCCGGGGCATGGAACATGATGCAGGACAAGCTCATTTCCCACCTTACCTGTGAATACGCCGACCCGGCGAAAAACGGCGAGGTGCGCAGGATTTCCATAAACGAATGCCGTAACCTGGCCTACAGCCCCGACTATCGGGTACGCAAGGCCGCCTACGAGGCAGAGCTGGCTGCCTACCCCCAAATCGAGGAAGCCAGCGCGGCGGCCCTTTCGGCGATAAAGGGCGAGGTAAATCTGCTTTGCCGCCTGCGCCGTTTTGAGAACCCGCTGGACAAGACCCTTTTCACCAGTGCCATGACCCCCAAGACCTTAGGTGCCCTCATTGAAGCGATTAACAAGAACGCCCCCGCCTTCCGTGATTATATGAAGGCGAAGGCCGCGTATCTGGCCAAGAAGCAAGGCACGGAGTATACGAAGGGTCTGCCCTTCTATGAAATGTTCGCCCCGGTGGGGGAATCGGCGGGGGCGGCCTTCGATTATGACCGGGCGAAGCAGTTCGTTACCGACAATTTTGCCCGATTCTCCCCCGGCATGGCCAAGGTGGCGCAAGATGCCTTTGAGAAAAACTGGATTGACATCTACCCCCGGGACGGCAAGGTTTCGGGCGCGTTCTGCGGTGATATTTTCGCGATTAAGCAATTCAGGATTCTGCTGAATTACGGGAACAGCCTTTCCGACGCCATCACGCTGGCCCATGAGCTGGGGCATGGCTACCATTCCATGCAAATCATGCACGAGGGCATACTCAACACAAATTACCCCATGCCGCTGGCGGAGACGGCTTCCACCTTCTGTGAAACCATCGTCACCAACGCGGCCCTGGCGGAAATGAAGGACGACGAGAAATTACAGCTGCTGGAGAACAGCCTACAGGACGCAACCCAGGTTCTGCTGGACATTTACTCCCGCTTCCTGTTTGAGCAGCAGGTGTTTGAGGCGCGGCTGGACCATCCCCTTTCCCCCGAGGAATTGAAGGGCTTCATGCTGGAGGCCCAGCGGGCCGCCTACGGCGACGGGCTTGACCCGGACTTGCTACACCCCTATATGTGGGTGATTAAGCCCCATTATTACAGCGGCAGCATGAGCTATTACAACTTCCCATATGCTTTCGGGCATCTGCTGGCCAACGGGCTGTACCAAATTTATGAGAAAGACCCGGCCGCCTTCGGGGAGAAATACGACAAGTTTTTACGCGCCACGGGGAAAATGTCCATCAAGGACAGCTGCAAGATGCTGGGTGTGGACGTGGAGGACGCCGCCTTCTGGAACGGGGCCATTGACGTGATTAAGAAAAATATCGACGAGTTTAAACGAATCACTTTGTGAAGCAAAGTGTGAGCCACACGAATCACAACTCAAAGGGGTGGTAATAATGGGGACAACGGTGGAGCAGATATTAAACGAGCTGGAACGACCCGAAAATGAAGGTGAAATCAAGCATCTCGTTCACCTGAAAAACCTCCACAATTTAGACGAGCTGAAGCAAATTCGGGGTTTCGGCGGCTTCGTATCAAGAATGGTGCTTTCCTTCACACGGAAGCACATGGAGGCCTTCATGGCGCTGTCGGAATGCAAAACCGCCGCCGACATCACCGCCTTTAAGCAGACCAAGCATTTCCAAAAAATAAAATCGGCCCAGGTAGGCGGCGATATGGATTTGAAGGACTTGGCGGAGCTGTCAGATCTGGAGGAACTGAAGGAGTTAAAAAAGCTGTGAAAAACGGACAAATTCGTTTGCGCTACATCAAGGCCTCCGATATAGCGAACTACGAGCGGTGGACAACCACGGAAACCGAATGGTGGAATTGGGACGCGCCGTGGGAAGAGGACGATGATGACGACGAGTTTTTTGAACGGCAGAAATTCCTGCTAACCCAAGAGCCCCATTTTTACAGCAAGCTTGAAATTGAAACGGCCTCCGGCGAGCATATCGGATGGGTTTCCTGCTACGACATAGACTTTGAAGATGACGAAGTTACCGCCGTCGGCATGAATATACCTGCCATCGCCAACAGGGGGAAGGGCTACGGCGCAGGTGCGCTGACGGCCTATATGGGCACACTTGTTTAAAGAGGAAGACACCCTCTACACACAAACGTGGTCGGGCAACACTGCCATGCTCAGGCTCGCGGAAAAGCTTGGTTTTGCGGAGGTCAGGCGCATTGAGGGCATCCGCGAAGTGAGAGGGGAAAAATACGACGCACTCACCTTTGCGATGACGAAAGAGGATTTTAATAAACGCCAGAGGAGTTGACAATATGGCACTATATGATGCATGGAAGCGTATATCCCTAGACACACAAGGCCAGCCGGTGAAGCATGTGTGGGACGATTACATGGCCAAGGAAAAGGCCGTGTATACCCAGATTTTGAAGGACAAAACCAACCGCATTGAGGGGACGGTGGCCAAGCTGGCCGGGGAATTGCGGCTTTCCCCCATGCATGTGACGGCCTTTTTGGACGGCATCCACGAGGCGGTGGACGGCATTCCGAAGCCGCTGGACAATGTAACCGAAGAAACGGAAATCGCCTTCGATATCGACTTTGCCCGGTTGTACAAGCAAATGGTGGCCTACAAGGCCGAGGAATTATATTCCCTGCCCGAATGGGACCTTATCTTCACCCCCGAGGAGCAGAAGCAACTCTACACCGAGCAGAAAAAATCCCATACCGTGGTCCGCAACGACCCCAAGACCGGGCGCAACGACCCCTGCCCCTGCGACAGCGGCAAGAAGTTTAAAAAATGTTGCGGCGTGATTGCGGATTGATGCGTTTAGTTAAAGCCGACGAAAACGGAATCCAGCAAGCCGCCGGGGTCATCCGAAATGGCGGCTGTGTTGCCATGCCCACGGAGACGGTCTATGGCCTGGGGGCGGACGCCTTCAACCCGGAGGCGGTGCGGGCGGTGTACGCGGCGAAGGACAGACCGGGGGACAATCCGCTGATTTTGCATATCGCGGATAAAGTGCAACTGACGGACATTGCGGCGGACGTGCCGGATTACGCCTGGAAGCTGGCCGATGCCTTCTGGCCGGGGCCTTTGACGCTGGTGGTGCGCAAGAAAGCGGGGCTTCCCCCTTATGTGGGGGGGCACCCCGAGCGCGAAACGGACACAGCAGGGGTGCGGATGCCTTCCCACCCCGTGGCGTTGGCGGTGATAAGGGCCTCGGGCTGTATTGTGGCCGCGCCCAGTGCCAACAAGGCCGGAACCCCCAGCCCCACCTGTGCCGCCCATGTGGAAGACGATTACAGGGATTCGGCCCTGGCACCGGATATGTTGCTGGACGGCGGCCCCGTGGAAGTGGGAGTGGAGTCCACCGTGGTGGATGTGACGGGGGATGCCCCGGTGATTCTGCGTCCCGGGGCTGTAACCGCAGAAATGGCGGGGGAAGTTTTGGGGCAGGAAATTTCCGGGAGCGTTCCCTCCGGGAGCGTTCCCCGCGCCCCCGGCATGAAATACCGCCACTACGCGCCCAAGGCTACCATGACGCTGCTCTCCGGCCCGCCCAAGGCCGTAGCTTCCTATATCACCACGCAAATCGTCTCGGACATTGACGCCCACATCGGCGTATTGGCCAGCCCCGGGGTGCAAAACTATATTAACAGCAACTGGAACCTCATGTCCGTCCAGGGGGATTCGGTATATACCCCCATGGTCAGCGTGCTCACGCTGGGTGACGGCGGGGATTTGCCCGCAATCGCAAAGAATCTCTATGCCAACCTGCGCAAATTTGACGAACTGGGCGTGGATATTATTTTGGCGGAAGCCCTGCCCGAAACCGGCCTGGGCGCGGCCATTATGGACCGGATGAACAAGGCCGCCCAGGGAAGGCGCATACGTTTGGGCGTGGATGCATGATTCTCTTCGTGTGCACGGGCAATACCTGCCGAAGCCCCATGGCGGCGGTGCTGGCGATAAAAATGCTTGCGGAAGCGGGCATCGACTGCGCGGTGCAATCGGCGGGGGTCAGCGCGTCGCCGGAATGCGGTGCCAGCACCCACGCCATCCGGGTGATGGACGAGGAGGGCTGTGACTTGCTTTCCCATCGCTCCCAGCGGGTGACGGACGCGCTGTTGGCCGAGGCCAAACTCGTATTGACCATGACTAAAGGCCACCGTAGCGCGGTGCTTTTTTCTTGCCCCGGCGTGGGGGATAAAGTATTTACCCTTTATGAATATGCCGGGTACGGGAGGGATATCGGCGACCCCTTCGGCGGGGACTATAATATCTACCGCGCCTGTGCCACGCAAATTAAGGATTTATTGCAAGAATGCATAAAAAAACTAAAAAAGGGTGGGATTTGATGAGTAATCTTGAGGCAGTAATCGAGCAACGCTTGCACATCGCCAGGCATCCACTGGTAAAAAGTAAAATCACCATGCTGCGTGATAAGACCACGGGCAACCGGGAATTTCGCGATTTGGTGGACGAAATCACGTCTCTGCTGACCTACATCGCAACCCGCTATTTGCCCATCGTCCCCCAGCAAGTGGAAACCCCGGTAGGCACCGCCGACGGCTGGATGTGCGAGCAGAAATTCGGCATCGTGCCCATCTTGCGTGCGGGGCTGGGCATGGTGGAGAGCGTTTCGCGTTTGCTCCCCACGGCCAAAATCGGGCACATCGGCATGTACCGCAACCCCGACACCTTGCATCCGGTGGATTATTACTGCAAGCTTCCCCCCGAAATAGAAGAGCGGGAAATTCTGCTGGTGGACCCCTTGGTGGCGACGGGGTTGACGGCATCCCGGGGCATTGAGTACTTAAAGAAGGCGAAGGCAAAGCAAATCAAGCTACTTTGCTTGATAGCCGCGCCGGAGGGCATCAGACAAATATTGAGCCACCACCCCGACGTGGACATATACACCGGCGCATATGACGAGCAAGGGCTTAACGACCGGGGCTACATCGTGCCGGGCCTGGGTGACGCCGGCGACCGCATCTTCGGTACCCGTTAGTGTACCAACTCATCGTCAACCCCATCGCCGGGCGGGGGCGCAGTCCCCAGCGGCTGGCGTTGCTACAGCGGGAATTTGACGCCTTGGGAATGCCCTATGAAGTGTATGTGACCCAGTCGGTGATGGACGGGTACCGGAAGGCACGGGAAATATGTGAAGCCGACCCGGCGTGCCCCGGCATCATCGGCCTGGGCGGCGACGGCACCTTGCAGGAAATCGCTGACGGAATGCTGGCGGCTTTCCCACAGGGGCAAGTTATCGGCGTTCCGCTGGGTATTTTCCCGGCGGGGAGCGGAAATGATTATGTCATGTCTCTGCTGGGGGGCAAAAAAGCGGCCTTGGCGCGGTATATGAAGCAACGCATTCCCGCCGCCGCCGCCGAGTTTGCCTTGTCCATAAAGGAAAAACGCTTGAAGCGAGTGGATTTAATCACCGCCAACGGCGCGGCTTACATGAACATAGGTAATCTGGGGCTGGACGCCCGCATTGTGAACAACGCCCTGGCACTGAAGGAACGCTATGGCCGGTACGCCTATGTGGCGGCGGTGTACAAAAGCATCGCCCGCCACAGCAACGTGCCCCTCACCATAGCGGTGAACGGCGAGGTCATCGAGGATACCTTCACGCTGGTGGCCATTTGCAATGGGCGGTATTATGGCGGCGGCTTGCACATCGCCCCCATGGCGAAAATCGACGACGGCAAGCTGACGCTATGCTTGGTGCGCGGCATGACCCGCCCCAAAACCATGCTCATTTTCCCTTCCCTGATGATAGAACAGCATACCCGGCTGAAAACCGTCAGCTTCATCGAATGCGAGGAAGTGGAAATCACTCTGGGGCACAAGGCAAAGGAAAGCGAGGCCCTATGCCTGGACGGCAATCTCTACCCCCAGCGTCCAGGCCAAACCTTTCATTTTAAGGTGCGTCCCCAGGTTTTGGACGTTTTTGTGTGAGGCATTATTTCATCGCCAACCCGGATTTGCCCACCGATGAACGGGTTTTGCCTGTGCGGATTTTCGGCAGGGAATTTCACTTTGTCACCACCTCCGGGCTGTTCTCCTACGAAAAGCCGGACGCGGCGTCCCTCTTGCTACTGGAAGTGATACAATCCACCCAGCCGCCTTTGTCCGGTGCGTTGCTGGACTTGGGATGCGGCTACGGCTTGCTGGGCATCGTGCTGGCGAAGGCCCATGCCCGGGAGGATGCGCGCCTCACCCTAAGCGACACCAACGCCATCGCCTGTGCCTACGCCGAACGAAACGCGAAAAAAAACAACGTCAGCGCGAAAATAATCCATTCCGACGGATTCGCCGCTATGGAAACGCGCTTCCACGCCATTGTCCACAATCCCCCCATCCACGCGGGCAAGGACACCTTGTACCGCCTGTATGAAGAAGCCGCCACTAACCTGCATCCCGGCGGCGCGCTATATCTCGTCATCCAAAAAAAACACGGCGCGGAATCCACCCTCGCCTTTTTGAACCCACTATTCCATCAAGTAAAAATACTGTATAAGCGAAAGGGCTATTTTGTCCTGCGCTGTGAAGTAAGGGCGTGATTAAAATGCAATACCGTTTCGAGCATAAATATTTACTCAACCCCCAAATCGCGGAAACCCTGTACCGGCGGGCCGCCACCATAATGAAGCCCGACCCCCACGGCGACGAAAAGGGCGGCTATACCGTAAACAATATTTATCTGGATGACCGCCATGATTCCTTTTACCATGCCAAATTGCTTGGGCACCACAGCCGCGATAAGTACCGCGTGCGGTACTACAATTCCGATATATCCTACATACGGCTGGAGCGCAAACACAAGAAGGGCATTCTCATCCACAAGGAAACCCTGCCCATTACTCCCTGGCAAATGGGGCAAATCAAGGCCGGCGACCTCGATTTTACTTTGCTTCTGGACGACCCCCTGTGGAAAAAAGTCGCCACCATCCACCGTTTGCACGGCCTGTGCCCCACGGTGGCCTTCGCCTACCGCCGGGAGACCCTCATATACACCCCGGGCAATGTGCGGCTGACCTTCGACGGGCCCCTGTTCGACGCGGGGGAACGCGTACCCCTGCGCCCTACCACGCTGGCCCAGTCCTATGGACGCCGCGCCTACGAATTGTTATTGGAAATAAAATACACCGGATTTCTGCCGGAAATCGTACGAAGTCTTCTAAATGGACTCCCGCTGGTGCATACAGAGATGTCAAAGTACGGCGTAGCCCGCGAGCGGGGTTATATGTCGGTGTCACACAATTCCGGCTGGCGCATAGGATAATAAAGATGATAGCCCAATTTCATCTCCCCTCACATAGGAACCCCCCTTTCGCGGCAAAAAAAGGAGGCAAACGGGTAAAGGCGAATAGCGAAGGGCCGCGGTCAGCGTACCGGGCGTACATAGTGCACAAAGGAGAATGAATGTAGAGGCCCCGTTTCATTTGCGGGGCCTTATGTATTATAATGGGGCAAAAAAAGGAGCGTTCCCCATGACCCCAAAAGAAATCCTGTCCCACGTGGACCATACCTTGCTTGGCGTGACTGCCACGGGTGCCGAATTTATTCAGCTTTGTGACGAGGGTCTGCATTTCGGCGTGGCCTCGGTGTGCGTGCCGCCCTCCCGGGTGAAGCTGTGCGCAGACCATGTAGCGGGCAAGCTGGCGGTGTGTACCGTGGTGGGCTTCCCCAACGGCTACGCCGATTCCGAAGCCAAGGCCCGCGAAGTGGAAGTGGCCCTCCGCGCCGGTGCCGTGGAAATCGACATGGTCATCGACATCGGCAAGGCCAAGGAGGGGGACTTCGCCGCCGTCCTCGCGGACATAAAAAAGGTGCGCGCCGCCACGGGCACGCACATCTTGAAGGTGATTATCGAAACCGCGCTACTCACAGAGGCGGAAAAAATTAAACTATGCGAAGTGGTGGGCCAATCCGGCGCGGACTACATCAAGACCTCAACAGGCTTCGCCCAAGGCGGTGCCACCTTCGAGGACGTGGCCCTCCTGCGCAAGCACTCCCCCGCCCACGTAAAAGTCAAGGCCGCCGGGGGCATCGCTTCCATGGAGGACGCCCGGCGTTTCATCGAACTGGGCGCGGACAGGCTGGGGACGAGCCGCATCGTGAAAATCGTGCAGGGGCTGGAGGGTGCCGGGTACTAACGCAACCCCAAGAACGGCCCCGGATTGGTGTGCCGGTTGTTTTGCCGGACTTCGAAGTGCAGGTGCGGGCCGGTGGAATTGCCTGTGGAGCCCACCCGGCCGATAACCTGCCCCGCGAACACCTCCTGCCCTTCCCGTACCAAAATGGCCGACAGATGGGCGTACAAAGTGGACAGGCCGTTGCCGTGCTCAATGATAATCATGGTGCCGTAGCCGCCGTTCCAGCCGGTGGCGGCGCGGGACACAAAGCCATCCCGGGCGGCAACCACGTTCGCGCCCATTATGCCGCGCCCGGCAATGTCTATCCCCGAGTGGAACTGGGTCTGCCGGCGGTTGAAGGGATTGGGGCGGTTGCCGTAGGGGCTGGAAATATGCCAGAAGCCCGGCGTGGGCCAGTCCAGTGTGCCGCCGCTCAGGTTGGCTTGCATGGCCGCCAGTTGCCGTTGCCGCTCCCGTTCCTGCTCTGCACGGATGCGCTCCTCTTCCCGGGCGATTTGCTGGGCCATGGTGCGTTCCTGGGCTTGGTCGGCGGCCAGCATTTCTTCGAAGGTGGCGCGCTCGCCCAGCAGACGGTCATGGGTGGCTTCCCATTGCGCCAGGGCATCATCCAGCTCGGCTACGGTGCGCTCCAGGGAATGCATGAGGGATTCCAGCGTATTGCGTAACCGCGCTTCGTCCTCCACGCTGGCCAGGTAGCGGACTTCCGCGTCCTCCAGCCGTTGCAGCATTTGCTGGTCCTGCCTTGCGATTTGCGTCATCCATTCCATGCGCAGCATAAAATCCCGCACGCTGGTGGACTGCACCAGCACATCCAGCAAGCTGGGTTGCCCATGCTCGTGCAACGCCCGCAGTCGCTCATGGACGATAATCTGCTGGGTGTCGCGGTAGGCGCGGGCTTCCTCCAGGGTATTAATCGCCAGCTCGTACCGCTCCTCCACCAGGGCGATGTCATAATCCAGGATGGCCATATTTTCATACAACTGCATGATTTGCTCGTCCAGGGCCTCCATTTCCCGCTCGGCCTGGTTCAGCTCCCGCTGGGTGCGCTGAATCTCCACCCGGGTGCTGGCGATACTGCGTTGCAACGCCGTCCGGTTGTTGCGCAATTCCTGTAGATTCACCTGCGCCCCCAGCGACAACCCGGGCAAAATCACAACCAGCATCACCGCCAGCAGGAACATTCTTTTCAATAGTTGCTTCATATGTACCTCCTATTCACACCTTCAAATAACGCCGTACCGAAACCAAGGAGCCAATCAGCCCAATAATAATCCCAAGCCCCACGGCAAGGGGCATCACATACATAAAAATATCCTCGCCCGGCATAAAGGAAATGAAATTCAGCCAGGGGATACCCGCGAGGGTCGTCACCACGTGCTCGTAGCCAAAGCGGCTAAGCAAGGCCGGAATCAGCCCGCCGAAGAAGCCGATAAGTAGCCCCTCGATGATAAAGGGCCAACGGATAAACCAATCCGTGGCACCCACATATTTCATGATGCCGATTTCCACCTGCCGCGTACTGACGGTAATGCGAATTGTGTTCATTATCAGCACGATGGCAATGGCCGCGAGAATCAAAATCAGCACCAAGGAAGCCACCTGCACAATGTCGCGCACGGTAATCATAATTTCCGCCGCCGCGCTAAAGTCGCTGACATTGGCAATTTCCGGCATGTCCCACACGGTGCGAAGCACCGCGTCATGGTAGCGCAAATCCTGTAGCTCGATGATAAAGCCGTGGCGCAGGGGGTTGTCCATGCGCAGACTTTCAAACATGGCAAGGCCGCCCTCAAATTCCATTTCCTCAATCAGCACTTCCAACGCGTCGTAGCGGTTGACAAAAATGGTGTTGCGTACCTGGGGCATATCCCGAATGCGGGTGTGCAACGGGACAATATCCCCCGGCGGCAAATACTCGTCCACAAAAACAACAATGCTTAAATTATCTTCCAATTGCGATAAAAAAAAGTCGATGTTCGCCGCAAGCATGTAGAACAACGACACGATGAATATACAACTCGCCACGGTCAAAATCGAAGCGAAGCTCATAAGCCGGTTGACAATCAAACTGCGGAAGGCTTCCTTGAGGAAGTGCCGCAGGGTACGGGGCTTCATCGCCGTAGCCCCCCTTCATATTCGGGCTGGTCCTCCACGTACCCGCCCTCGGCGTCACGCACAAGCTGGCCGTTGCTTAGGGCGATGACCCGCTTCTGCATGGCGTCCACAATATCATGGGCGTGGGTGGCCATCACAATGGTGGTGCCCAAATCGTTGATGTCCTCCAAAAGGGTCATGATTTCCCAGGCGGTGTCCGGGTCCAGGTTCCCCGTGGGCTCGTCAGCCACCAGAAGCGGCGGGCGGTTGACAATGGCCCGCGCCAACGCCGTGCGTTGCTGTTCCCCGCCGGAAAGCTGGTTGGGATAGGCTTTCGCCTTTTTGGAAAGCCCCACCAGATTCAATACCTGGGGCACAGCACGGCGGATTTCCCTGGGGGTGGCCTCCACGATTTTCATGGCGAAGGCCACGTTATCGTACACGGTTTTATTTTTCAGCAAGCGGAAATCCTGAAACACGACCCCCATCATCCGGCGGTAATGGGGCAGATGCCGCCGCTTGATGCGGCTCACGTCCTGCCCGTCCAAATAAATCCTGCCGGAGGTCAGCTCCGTTTCCTTTAATAACAGCCGCACCAAGGAAGTCTTCCCCGACCCGCTGGAGCCCACCACAAAAACAAATTCGCCCCGCGCTATGGTCAGGTTGAAATCCTGCAAGCCCCGTGCGCCGTTGTCATATATTTTGGTGGCGTTGACAAAATCTATCACTAGAATTGCTGTCCTTCCCGATACTGCATATACTTATTCACCATCAGGGTAATTTTAAAGGTAATCGCGTCGCTGAACTTGCGCAAATCCAGCCGGGTGAGCTTTTGCAACTTGTCTAAGCGGTACACCAGCGTATTCCGGTGGATGTAGAGCTCCCGCGCCGTTTCGCTCACGTTCAGGTCATTTTCAAAGAATTTCGTCACCGTGGTGAACATTTCCTCGTCGATGTCGTCAATTGAAAAGCCCTGTAGCATCTCATTGATAAAAATCCGGCACAGGGGTAAGGGTAGCTGATAAATCAGCCGGCCGATGCCCAGATGCTCGTAGTTGACAATCTGCTTGTCGGCCTCGAATATCTTGCCCACTTCCTGGGCCAGCCGCGCCTCCTTGAAAGAGGAGGACACGTTTTTCAAGTCCGTCACCACAGCCCCGATGGAAACGAAGACATTGGCCATATTTTCGGTGCTTAATGTATCAACGATATTTCTGGCGATAAGTTCTATTTCACTGGTGGCGTCGCGCTCGTTCAATTCCTTTACCAGAATAATGCTGTTCTCGTCCACGGCGGTGACAAAGTCCTTATGCTTGTCCGGGAAGATGCCACGGACGATTTCCACCGCGCTCATATCCGTATCGATGGCGGTGTTAATTAAATAGACAACCCGCCGTACGGTGTTTTCCAGCCGGAGCTTCTTCGCTCGGCTGTAGATGTCCACCAGTAGCAGGTTGTCCAGCAACAGGTTTTTTATGAAATTGTCCCGGTCGAACCGCTCCTTGTAGGCCAGCATCAGGCTTTGTATATGGAAGGCCGCCAGCTTGCCCATCCGGTAGGTGTCCTCGTCCTCCCCCTGTATTAACACAACATATTCCGTAATGCTATTGTCTATCACCTTGAAATATTGGTTGCCCTGAATGAGCTGATTCTCTGCCGGGGAGTTGATAAAGCTGTCCACCAAGTCGGCCAGCTCCTGATGCATATTCAGTTCCGTGCTTGCGGCTACCTTGCCCTCGCGGTCGGCTATGGTAATGTCTTTGCGGGTAATCTGCTTCAGCCCATCCACCGCGCCTTGCAGGATTTGGTTGGTTATCACTCACGCTCAACTCCCAACTGTTTTCGCCATTATCTTAGGCATTCTAACACTACATTCGCCGTTTTGCCAAGTTTTTTTACAGCGGACCCTTTTGCATATTGGTAAATTTCGTATACGCCCCCAGATACGCCAGCTCCACCGTCCCCGTGGGGCCGTTGCGTTGCTTGGCGATGATTATTTCGGCGTGGTTTTTCTTCAAGGTTTCCGGGTTGTAATATTCGTCCCGGTAGAGGAAGGCCACCACGTCCGCGTCCTGCTCGATGGCCCCGGACTCCCGCAAATCGCTGAGCATGGGGCGGTGGTCTTTGCGGGCTTCCACAGCGCGGGAAAGCTGTGCCGCCACCACCACAGGCACGTTCAATTCCTTGGCCATGGCCTTCAAGGAGCGGGAAATCTCCGAGATTTCCAACTGCCGCGATTCGGGCCGGCTACCCGCTGTGCTGGACATCAGCTGCAAATAATCCACCATCACCAAGCCCAGTTGCTTTTCGATTTTCAAACGGCGGCACTTGGCCCGCATTTCCGTGATGGAAATGCCGGGGGTATCGTCTATGTACAGGGGGGCTGTGGATAAATGGGGGATGGCCTCCGTTACCTTGTCCCAGTCGTCGCCCTCTAGCCTTCCCGTGCGCAGACGCTGGGAATCCACCATGGCTTCCGCGCTCAGCAACCGATTGCCCAGCTGGGCCGAGGACATTTCTAAAGAAAAGAACGCCGTGGGGATTGCGTTCCTCACCGAGGCGTTCTGGGCGATGCTCAACAAAAAGGCGGTCTTCCCCATGGAGGGACGGGAACCGATGAGGATTAAATCCGAGGGCTGTAGCCCGGCCAGCTTGCGGTCGATGTCCACGAAGCCCGTGGCCACCCCCGTCACCGCCCCCTGGGTCTGATACAAGTCCTCCAGCCGCGCCAGGGTTTCAATCATCACATGCCCCATGGGAGTAAAATCCCGGTTGGCGTTGCGCAGGGAGATATCGAAGATACTTTTTTCCGCATTTTCAAGCAAGGTGGAGAGGTTGTCCCTGGCGTCATAGCCCGAGGCCAAAATCTGCCCCGATGCCTTGATTAACTGCCGCAGAATCGACTTCTCCGCCACAATTTGCGCGTGTTGCCTGATGTTGACCGACGTATAATACGCGCTGGCCAGCCGGATTACCGTGTCGCGCCCGCCGATTTGCTCCAGTAGGCCCTTTTCGGCCAGCTTGTCGTTGAGTGTTATCACATCCACGGCGATGCCCTGGGAAAATAATTCCACCATGGTTTCGTACAAAAATTGATTGGCCGGGGAATAGAAATCCGACGCCCCCACCACTTCATAGGCGGCGGCGATGGCCTCCCGCTCGAAGAGCATACTGGACAGGACGGCTTGCTCGGCCTCCATGTCGTTGGGGGGGATGCGCGCAATATTGGTTTCGGGCATGGTTATTCCCCCGTGATTTCGAAATGCAGGGGCGCGGTGACTTGGGCGTGAAGCTTGACCGTGGCGGTGTAGGTGCCTACGGATTTCACCGGCTGGGCAAGGACAAATTTTTTCTTGTCAATGTCGATTTGGCATTGGCTGGTTAGGGCTTCGGCCAGCTCCTTATTGGAAATCGAGCCGAACATCTTGCCCTTTTCCCCCACCTTTACCTTCAAGACCAATTTCACGTCCTTGATTTTGTCAGCCAAGGACTGGGCCGCGGCGACTTCGTTTTCGTGCTTTTGCTCGGCGCGCTTTTGCTGGCTCTCCAGCTGGGCCAGGTTATTTTTCGTAGCCTCCACGGCAAGCTTGCGCGGCAGGAGGAAATTTTTCGCGTGGCCGTCCGCCGCGTTAATGATTTGCCCCTTTTTCCCCACGCCCTTTACGTCCTCGATGAGAATGACTTTCATGTATATCGCTCCCTTCCGGTGATATCATATCATATCTTTGTTGTTTACGCGCAATCAGGCCGTGTCGAAAAATAAATATGGAAATAATCGGAAAATCCATTGCCCAATATTTTCCAGTGTGCTATACTGCCAAAAAATAACAAATGAGCAGAGAGGGTGCATTTTATGTCAACCAATTACTGGGGCGCGCCGGTTATCGCCAATGAAGTCCTGCATCTTACGCTGGACGAAATAAAGCCCAATCCCTATCAGCCCCGCCGTTTCTTTGACCTGGCCCGGCTGGAGGAGCTTGCCGCGTCCATTCGGGCCTATGGGGTGCTACAGCCCATCAGCGTGCGCAAGCTGGAGGAGGGCTACGAGCTGGTAGCGGGGGAACGCCGTCTGCGGGCTTGCCGCCTGGCGGGACATGCCATCATCCCGGCTATCGCCGTGGACATGGGCGAAATGGATTCTGCGGTGCTGGCCATGATTGAGAATCTTCAGCGGCAGGATTTACATTTCTTCGAGGAAGCGGAGGGCTTCGCCAATCTCATGGGGGACTACGGCTTCACCCAGGAAGCCCTGGCCGTGCGGGTGGGCAAGACCCAATCCACCGTGGCCAACAAGGTGCGCATACTTAAACTATCCGAGGCGGTGCGGACGCTTATCATGGAGAACGAGTTGACCGAGCGTCATGCCAGGGCTCTGCTGAAATTGAAAGACGAAGCCGCCCAACTGGAGGTTTTGCGCCGGGTGGCCAAGCAGGGGCTGAACGTGCGCAAAACCGAGGATTTAATCGAGCTTATGCTGGAGGATGACGGCAAACCCCCCGGACGCAATACGGTTTTCGTGCCCTTTATCCGCGATATCCGCATTCTGACCAATTCCATCAAGGAAAGCCTTGAAATGGTGCGCCATTCGGGAATTGACTCGAAATTCGATATGGAGCCGACGGATACGGGATATGAGATACGAATTACCCTGGATTATGAAGGGAAGGGTACACGCGACGCACAATCCCGGGTGCCCAGGGCAAGCGGGGAATAACGCCACCGGCGCGCTGAACGCGCTGAATTTCAGGGGCTTCGCCCTGTGGCAATTTGTCAAGGATATTTTTAATCACTAAAAAAGCCCCCGTGGGTTAAGGCTTATAAAATGCCTTTTCCTGTGAGGGCTTCTGTTCAAAATCCACATTATTACGCTGATGCTGTTCACGGTTCATTTTACAGCAGTGTGCTTATACTGTTCGCGTGATAACTAAAAATATATAACATTACCCGGTGAACCATCATAGAAAGAGTAATCTTCGTGTGGGTGGGATTTAACAATCTCATGCTTACCTTTGGAATATTCGTCTGTTATCCTTTCCCAAAAACAAGCAGACGCTGTATTGTTCGCATGGTAATTTACCTGCCATGTACCCTTATGCGCGTCAAGGATTTCAAACAACGCTTGTTTTCCGATGCCCAAACGGCGATACTTGTGCATCACAAATAATTCATTGACCTGATAATCAGTTTTCCTATCTCCGGAAATTCCGTCGCCAATCATAACAAAACCTGCCAACTTGCTGTCAACTTCTATCAAGAACGCGGCATATTTCCCGTTTTCTTCCCTGTATTCATCTTCATAATAACAGCCGAAAAGACCATTTTCATGTACATCCCAGTGGTGGTACTGTGAAAACTCATACTCATATTTTTCCATAAGATTGATGAGAATGTTCTCTGTGTTTGCCTCTACGCGCTTCAATAGCATTTTCATATTGAACAGACCCTTTCGTGAAAGTTATTTTTATGGAATGCGTGCATAATATAAATACTACCGCCTACCACCATGAGCAGTAGGCGGCGCACAAAACAAATCCTATCCGCAGTGTATCATAACTGCCACTCGATTACAAAAATGAATGTTCAGCTTGGCAGTTTGGCTTGCGGAGTTTTAGCCATTATTCAATCGCCAACCCCTTGCTTCTCTTTAGCTTAACGTGCTGGCTGTACAGATTATTATAATTGCGCCATGACTTTATCGCAGAACATTAAACATTAAAAACCTCCTTTTGGGTTTGGATTTAGAGGGTAAATATTTCTCCCTCTACTATTCAGGAAAAAAACATGGGTATTTCGGAACTCTTTTATGTTACAGTTTCGTTACAATAAAAAAGCCACTACCCACGACAGTTACGCCATAAGTAATGGTCAAATGTTTCTTATAATAAAACTGGCTGAAATCTAGCCCTCACAAGAACCATTTAGCCAATACTCAAAACCGCCGACTTTCTGCGTGATTTTGACATTGATTAAATATGTCCTTATGAGATTACAGCACCCCGAACCCCCTCAAACTTTTTCAAAAGCTCGGGGATGTCTTGTGAAGATGAAAACCGTGGGACTCCGTCCCACACCCTGCAAACTTTTTGAAAAAAATTTGACAAAAACTACCAAAAAAGCCGCGTTCGCGGCTTTTTTATTACAGTTTTGGTCGAGCTTTTTCAAAAGCTCGTGGGGTGCTGCGTGCCAGTGGCACGCGGTCAGCACGGGCGCGTATGCGCCCTGGGCCCGGAGGGTTCGGGGGCAAAGCCCCTGATTTCACATGCACCTATTGACATGTGTGTAGTTACTGTGTATATTGTATATATCACAGCGCGAGCGAACGCACTGCGAAGGGTGGAAGGCCATGCGTATCGTAATTTCCAACCGCTCCGGTGTTCCTATTTATGAGCAAATCAAGGAACAGGTGAAGGCGGCTATTTTCTCCGGGGCATTGCAGGAGGACGACCTCCTCCCCTCGGTGCGCCAACTGGCGAAGGATTTGAAAATCAGCGTGATTACCACCACGCGGGCCTACAGCGACCTGGACGCGGAGGGCTTTGTGGTGACGGTGCAGGGCAAGGGTTGTTTTGTTTTGCCCCGCAACAAGGAACTGGCCAAGGAAAATGCCCTGTTCAAAATCGAGGAAGGCTTGACGGCGGCGATTTCTGCGGCCAAGGCCGAGGGGATTTCCCGGGAAGAAGTAAAGGAAAGACTGGACGTTTTGTGGGAGGCGGCATATGACTAATTTGATAGAAATACAGGGACTGACCAAGGACTATTCCCTGACAGCCAGCAACCGGAAGAAAAAAATCAAGGATGCCTTCGTGGTGGATAACGTGAGCTTCGATGTGCCCAAGGGGTACATCATGGGCTTCATCGGGCCCAACGGCGCGGGCAAGACCACGGTGATTAAGCTCATGCTACAGATAAAAAAAGCGGACAAGGGCCGGGTGCGGATATTTAACGAAGAAGGCACGCACAATAACGAGCATATCGGCGTGGTGCTGGACACGCCCCATTTCCCCGTGGCGTGGACGGTGAAGCAGGTGGAAAAAGCCTTGTCGCCCTTTTACAAGGAATGGGACAAAGCGCGGTTCGCGGCGTGCCTGGCAAAATTCGACCTGGACCCGAAGAAAACGGTGCATGAGCTTTCCCGTGGGATGCAGGTGAAGCTACAAATCGCCATCGCGCTGTCCCACAATGCCCGGTTACTTATTTTAGATGAACCCACCAGCGGCCTGGACCCGGTAGCGCGGGACGAAATATGCGAGCTACTCCAGGAATTTGTGGAGGATGGGGAGCGGAGTGTGCTGTTTTCCACCCATATTACCAGCGACCTGGAAAAGGTGGCGGATTATATCACCATGATTCTGGACGGGCGGATTCACTTCTCCGGGAGCAAGGAGAGCCTGATGGAAAAATACGCCCGCGTTGCCGGCGGCACGGAGGAGGTTCCCCCGGCGTTGATTCTGGGTTATCGAAAGCACAGGAGCGGATTTGAGGGCCTGGTGGAAAAGGCGCACGCGAACCGGCTCCCCGCCACGGTCTTGACCGAAGCCGCAAGCCTGGAAGAAATCATCGTATTCTTGAACCGCGAAGCAAAAAGAGAGGGAGGCGAAGACAATGGAAAAGGCAATTAATTTTCTCAAGCTGGATTTTATGACGGCGAGACCGGGCTTTAACGTCGCCACCCTGGGAATCCAAATAGCCATTATTACCATCATATTCGCCTTTTCCCGGGATTTGCTCAGCGTTGTGTTCTTGATTATGCTGTACATGGACAGCTACGTGGCCATGCCTTTTTCCATCGGAGAAACCGCCAACATGGACGGGCTGTACACCATTCTCAACGTAAAGCGCAGGACCGCAGTGAAATGCCGCTACCTTTACGCCGGTGTGATTGTTTTCGGGACGGCGACACTCTCGATGGCCTTGGTGGGGCTGGGCAGAATCGCGGAAATCCTGTTCGGGTTAAATCTGAACACCGGCTTCGCATTCCGATTCTTACTTATTTATCTTGTCATCAGTATTATTGTCCAAGCAATGCTGTTACCGGTTTATTACAAGTTCACCATTATTAAATCCGGGGGGATTTCCACCGTGCCTTTTATGGCGATTATGGTGGGCGGGTTTTTCCTGATAATCCGGTTCCATAGTCAATTGGAACGGGTGCTGTACCTTTTGGGAAACCCGATGTACCTGGGCGTGGCGGTGGCGGCTCTGCTTGCCGTGCTGGTGGTAATCGTATATATTTCCTATCGCATGTCGGCGGTGTTTTACCTGCGGAGGGAGTTCTAACGTAACTTTGTTGCTCATCATTTTATATTTCGCCTTTGTCGGCTTGGGCTTGCCCGGTGCGTTGCTGGGCGCAGCGTGGCCGGCAATGCAAAGGGAGCTTTCCGTGCCCGTGCATTATGCGGGCATCATCGCCATGGTGATTTCCGGCGGGACGATTTTTTCCAGCCTGATGGCAGACAAAATGACAAAAATCATACGCCCGGGGCTGGTGGTGGCCCTGGGCGTATTTTGTATGGCGGTGGCCATGCTTGGGTTTTCCCTGGCGGATTCCGTTGGGCTGATGCTGCTGTGGGCGGTGCCTCTGGGGCTGGGCTCGGGGGCGGTGGACGCGGTTATCAATAATTATACGGCGGTGCATTATTCCTCCCGGCACATGAATTGGCTCCATTGCTTCTGGGGGCTGGGTGCCATGGCCGGCCCGTATATTATGGGCTTTTATCTCGCCCGGGGGATGGCTTGGAATTACGGCTACGGCACCGTGGTGGCGGCCCAGGCCGGGATTTTTGTCGCCCTTATCGTGAGCCTGCGCTTGTGGAAGGGGACCCACCGTGCGGGTGATGCCGCGCCACCCGTCCCCACGGGGGGATTGCTTCGTGCCCTGCGTATCCGTGGCGTGAAATTCGCCATGCTGGCCTTCTTCGGCTATTGCGCCTTGGAAGGGGTGGCGGCACTTTGGGCCAGCACCTTTTTGGTGTACCACCGGGGCGTGGGGGTGGAATCCGCCGCGTTGTTCGCTTCCTTTTTCTTCATGGGCATCACCGTTGGGCGGATTTTGGCGGGCTTTATTTCCAACCGCTTGGGCGACTGGAGGATGATTAGCCTGGGGCTGGCGATAACCTGCGTCGGCGTGGTGGAGGTGTGGCTTCCCTTCGCCCCCATCTGGGTGTGCCTTGGGGGGCTACTCATTGTGGGGCTGGGATGCGGGCCCATATTCCCGGCCTTGATGCACGCCACCCCCGACAACTTCGGCGCGGAAAATTCCCAGGCCCTGGTTGGCGTGCAAATGGCCGCCGCCTACGCCGGGGCAACCTTGGTGCCGCCTTTGTTTGGCGGGATGATTGGCGTTGTGGGCATTGGATTTTTCCCGGTATTTCTTTTTATACTACTGGTGCTTACGGTGGGGACGGTGGCGGGGCTATTTTTGAAAATCTCTTGTTGACAGGGTATAGATAATGATATAAATTGCTATACGAAAGGTGGTGCTATTGATGGCGCAAGTGAATATCCGTATTGACGATGGATTGAAAGAAAAAGCAGATTTTTTATTTGACGAGTTGGGGCTTACTATGACAACGGCAATAAACATCTTTGTGCGGCAAGTTGTCCGACAGGGGCGCATCCCGTTTGACATAACAATCCATGCTGACCCATTTTACAGCGACAGCAATATGCGTGTTCTTCGGCAGTCCATATCTGATGCTGATGCGGGCAAATTAACTGAACACGATTTAATCGAGGTATAATGCCAATGAAAAAGCTGTGGACTGATTAAAGACATTGAGCGAAGCCCGTATGAAGGCATAGGCAATCTTGTATACACAGCTTAAACTACTAACAAATACCGATAATACGTCACTTTTTAAGGCAACGTAAAATCTAATTGGAAATAGAAGTGGATAATATGAGCAAAAAATATATCCCTGTAGCAACGTCAAGCACCGTGTACTATGAACCCGAAACCCAAGAAGAATTTGACCAACTCATGGATATTGTGAAAGTTGGGGATATGGTATACTCCAAGTGGGTATTTAATGGATTATAATACACCGTAGGATTGAATGACATAAACGACCCTACAGCCATATGCCCATTCCCCAACATTATAAATGGAGGAAGAACTGCCGCCACTAACACGCTGGAGCATGGTTCGGTAAGATTATATTCAAAACAATAATCGCTTTTTGGCGAATATGTTTGGCGTAGTGGGTTTGCACAAACATTGCGTAGAGATTCAAAGGCAAGCTGAACAGCGCAAGAGAAATATGATGTCTGCAATTTGCAAAAATCCCGCCAATCATGTAACTGAGCGTGACAAAGCCGAAAACCCCATAGCATGGGTACAACGTATGAACCAATTTCAGGCACAAATTCACGAAGTATTCAATGCAGATTTGATTTTCAGCTAGTGATTTCAAATATGACACAGGCACACGTTAAATTGAAGCATCGAAAATTTGGTGCTTCTTTTTTGTTTCGCTTACACACAAAATTCAACACTTGCGTAGAATTAAAATGCGCTTACCGCTTACAAAATTGGATTTGAAATTGCAAACGTTACAATTTCAAATTAACCACCTACACACAAATTTGCACTAAGAAATTAAATTTACCTACGCAGTTCTAAACTGCTCCACTGAATTTAATAGCGGAACGCTTAACAAAAAATGCGAAGCCACTTTTTGAATTTGCATGAAATGTGTAGCGAAGTACATATTTCATGCAAATAGGGTCGTGGGAAAATCACACGCAAGGCAATAGCGCGACAGCGATATGCCGCAACACAAGGCGCAACCGCGCCGCCACTTCGGGCCAACTTGGCCCGAAGTTCGCGGGTTTGGGGTGCAACCCCAACAAGCAAATTTCAAGTGTGTACCCACACTTGAATTGCTTGCCGTTTGTGGAAAGGCTTTCACCGCTGTCAAGTGTTTTGAGAAAGTAATGATGTTGAAGTTTTTTACAATCCGCATAGAAAATCCCTGCAACACTCGTCTATATTGAGTTTTGCAGGGTTTTCTATGTTGTTGGTTTATCCCGTTGACAAGCAAACGTGAACGTGGTATCATGTTCATGTGTGATTGAGACAGAAGTGAGGTTATAGTCAAATGAGCGAAAATGAACGAGAAACAAGGACTCCTTCGCAGAAAAGGAGCATAGCCAAAAAAAACGCAGTTGTCGCTACTGCTAAAGAGATGTTCCTTGAAAAAGGATATGTTGCAGTGAATACCAACGAAATCGCAAAACAAGCGGGTGTATCTGTTGGGACATTATATTCATACTT
>WQSR01000040.1 GCA_009787785.1 Defluviitaleaceae bacterium | reverse complement strand
GCCGCTCCATGCTTCTTACAACTTAATAATAAAAATATGTGTGCGTATGCCCAGGTGATTGGTCAGACAGGACTTGACAGGTCACTACATAACAGTGCGCTCGGTGAAGAAATGCTTATTAAATGTAGTTTGAACAGTAATGAAAAGCGGATACTTCGAGAGTGAAGTACCCGCTCTTACAGTAAAGCAGTAATAAAATTAACTCATTAAAGCACACTCATCAATTCGTCTTGTAACACCGTAGCTGTATGCCGTGAAATGTTTTAGCCAAAAGCCGCTTGACGATAAATTGAAACTCTCGAAGTCAACACCCAAGCTGTTCACTTTATCAACTTTTAGCTGTGTAATCACATGATTCAGCAACCCTTGCATAATTCCCTTGCCACGGTATACAGGTAGGCAAAACGCACCGCAAATATTTTGCATACTATTTTCCCATGTCGCAAAGTGTTCGCCATCGCTTTTTACTTCAATGAAAGCAATCGGCAAGTCATCATGCAGTGCGACAAACACCCTTGAATCACGAGATTCGGCACGAGCAATCCAACTTTCACGGTCTGCTATTGTTCCACGCATAAAACATGGGCTTTCACCTAAATGGATACTAAGTGCATTTCTCATATCCCTTATTTGGGAAACCTCCGTTTTGGCAAGTTCGTCAAAAGTTATTCCCTCACAAACAGGATATGCAAAGTTAGCTACCGGACGAACGGCATCAATGCAACGCAATCCGAATCCACAAGCGAAAAACGCATCTTTTGCCTGTAAATCATGGGCATACAAACCTACAGAATGGTAGGTTATGCCGTGTTTAACCCATATTTCAGCGGCGGCTTGGTACAATTTTTTGTAAATCATACCTCTGTTTTCGGAGATTGCTCCGTGTGCATGAGTTGGCGTAAATGTGCCTTTTGCCGTTGAATCAAAAGCATTATCCCACGGGTCATAGCAGCACAGAAACCCCAGCATTTTTTCACCATCAAACATAGCCACGCCAAGTTCATTATCCGTAAAATCATCAAATGAAATAACGTCTATTTGAGGTAATGCCGTTACAACAGACCTTTCCTCATTATAGTTTGCAAGCGCAAGTTCTCTTGCTTTTTCGATATGGTGTTTAGTAAAAGCTAAAATCGTTGTCATAAATACTCTCCTTTAAAATTTACGGAGAGCTATATCGCAACCACTCTCCGTATCAAGATAACAGCAACTTTGTTTTTCATATAAACCAATCATCCCCTTTCGGATTATTTAAGTATCTATATCAACGCAAGAAATCCTTGCGGAATTTTAATATACAAAATGTAAATTTTCTATTACAAGTTGATTATATCACGTAAAGACGGCACGCAATAGCGACAATTTTCCCGATTCATTGAAGTCTTGAGCGTTACCGTTATTTATAAAACTACCTTGACAACACAAATTCTACGGCCTTTATCCCCGCCCTTGTGAAGGGGGTATGTACTGGGTATACTATGCAAAGCTTGGGAGTGGATAGGGGGAGCGGCTTTGAAGGAGAAAAAAATCGGCTTTATTTTGGGTGGCGCGCTGTTTTTGCTCTTTCTTGCGGTGCCGCCGCCGGAGGGGCTGAGCGTGGAAGCGTGGCGGCTGGTGGCCGTCACCGTGCTGATGGCGGTTTTCTGGGTGACGGAGGCGTTGCCCATGGGTGTGACATCCCTCCTGCCCATCGTGCTGTATCCCGTCTTTGGCATCCTTCCTTCGGGGGCGGTTACGTCTGCCTACGGGGATAATATTATATTTTTATTCATGGGCGGCTTTTTCCTGGCGGTGACAATGGAGAAATGGAACCTGCACCGCCGCATCGCATTGAACACCGTCCGGCTCACGGGCACCACCCCTTCCAAGATTATTTTAGGCTTCGCCTTCGCCACCTTGTTCATCTCCATGTGGGTAAGCAACACGGCCACCGCCGTGATGATGATACCCATTGGCATCGCCGTGGCCAAGTCCCTCACAGGCACAGCCACCGACCCCGCCACACAAAAAAAGGAGTCGAATTTCACCCGCTCGCTGATGCTGATGATTGCCTACGCGGCTACCATCGGCGGCATTACCACGATAATTGCCACCCCCGCCAACGCCTTGGCCGTGGCGGAGCTGCAACGGGAGTTCGGCCTGGAGGTAAGCTTCTTCCAGTGGATGCTGGTGGGGGTACCGCTGGCCATTGTCATGGTACTTATCGTGTGGCTGATACTGACGCGGCTTCTCTTCCGCACAGGTGATTTGAAACTGGCCGGGGGCGAAACCGATGTCATCAAGGACGAGCTGGATAAGCTGGGCCCCACCAAGCTACCGGAAAAATTACTTTTGGCCGTTGCCGGGTTTATGGTATTGGGCTGGATTTCGCGCGGGTTCGTCCAGGATTTCATCCCCTTCGTCGCCCGCATCACCGATACGCAGATTTCTATTTTCGGCGCGATTTTGCTATTCATGATTCCCACCGGCACCGGGGACCGGCTCCTGGACTGGAAGACGGGCCTGAAAATCCCCTGGGGTATCCTTTTACTCTTCGGCGGCGGGCTGAGCATCGCTTTGGCCTTCAGTGCCACAGGGCTGGCGGGCTGGATAGGCGGCGCGCTGTCCGGTATGGAGGGGCTGAGCTTTTTCATGGTCATACTCATCAGCACCGCCATCGTCTGCTGTCTTACCGAGGTTACGTCCAACACGGCCATCGCCGCGCTGTTCATCCCCATCATGAGTGCCTTCGCCGTGGCACTGGATATCCACCCCTTCGCCATGGTGATGGCGGTGTGCCTGGCGTCCTCCATGTGCTTCGCCATGCCCGCCGCCACACCCCCCAACGCCATCGCCATCGGTAGCGGCTTCGTGAAAATCAAGGACATGGCCAAGTCCGGGTGGATACTCAATTTCGTCACCATTGCCATGGTGGTTGTGGCTATTTTGCTCTGGCTGCCGCTGGTGTGGGGCGTGGATATCCGTACCATGCCCCAGCAGGTGCTGGAGTTTATCGGGGGACGGTAGTTTAAATTATTCAGCGGTTTTTAGCTCTTGCTTTAATGCGGTTTGCAAAATGGCAGAAACATTAATTCCCGCTTTTTCCGCCTCCCGGTTCAGCCACGAGGGGAGCGATACATTACGGCGAACGGTTCGCTTATCGTTCGCCTTTCTATATGCCACGAAATCAATATCAACCATGGAGACAAACTCTCCCGGTTTGTGCTTGATTTTTTCAGGCAAGGAAGGTTCTGGCAGGCGTTTATTATCGTCTTCCATATCAATGCCTGAGATGCCTATGGCGTCCCGTGCCATTTCGATTGCTTCTGCCATGGTTCCTCCCTGGGTGTCCAGAGGAAAATCAGGGGCGTGTGCGATATAACCTTCTTTTACTCTTGTAAAAATAACGGGGTAAGCGGTTTTCATACCCGCGCCTCCTTTCATTTCATGTTCCGCCGTTTCATTATTTTTTGTATTAACTGGTCGTTGATTTCTTTTCGACGCGATACCGGCTCGATGTACAGTTTAAGCTGTGAAGGGTGGAAATAACATTATTGATTTATTCAATGAAATTAAATTTCAAGTTGCTGTGCTGTTAAGCGAAATTCAATACAACTGTCCGCACATACGAAATCTATTTCATTGCTTTTCTTGCTACCCCTTAGTTTGTAATCCCCACCACACCTTGCTATCTCACAAAGAGTGTGTAAAACAGGCATTGATTTAGGGCAAAAACCAGTTGGGCATTCATATTTACAACTAAATCTATCCCCAACCTCAAAACCCATTCTACAGGGGAAATTCACCTTTGTAACAACAATTTCAAACTCCCAATCTTCTAAAATCGTTTTTTTCACAAAGTTACTCCTCTCGTAATATATAAAACGGAGCACGTACCACACTCGTCCAAACTGCGTTATTTACACCCTTCACGGATTGCATCCTATGTTCCATCGGTGTAAATATCATGGTTGCCGCCATCGCGTTTATAATACCAGCCGTTTCGCTCCAATATTTTTATCCAATCTCTACGCTTCATTTTCATCCTCCGTTTGTGCCACTATACACATTCTTTACACATTATACAAATTCTTAGTGCATTTCCCCCCTCTTACCGCGCATATAATACTACTCCCCAGCAAAAAAACAGGCGCAGGCGCACGCTTTTTCCGCAATGCTTCGTTAGCACCTCCTTACGCACCGCTGGTGCGCCGCGTCGGCACTTCCTCGCCTTGCGATAAAATCCGCGCGCCTGAGCCTGTTTTTTTACCGGAGAGTAGTATAAATAAAACAGCGTGTGTGCACGGGAAGAGGGGGGTATTTATATGAAGAAAAATATATTCAACCACATCCGTCAGTTGGATTTGTCCTTGGGTGGGGGGCTGGTGAGCGACCCGATTCGCATAGATACGATAAACCATCCCATTCTTATTATTGGGCTGGGGGGGACGGGGGTGGACGCGCTTTTGCGGGTGAAGGCGCAGGTACATAGGCATTTTGCCAAGGGGGGGCAAAAGCCCGCCAATATTGAGTATCTGGCCTTTGAAACCAACGAGCACGACAAGAAGCGGTATGACGGCATGGGGCTGGAGGGGCACGAGTTGGTGTTGCTTTCCAACGCGGGTATCGGGGCGATTTTGGGCAACCGGAGCACGTTGCCCGGGTATATCAGCGCGTGGCTGGCCCCGGAGCTGAGCATTTCCGACGGGACGAAGGGAGCCAGCGGGAACCGTCAGGCGGGGCGGTTGCTCCTCTTCGAGAAGATTAACGGCGCGATAGACGCAATAGACGGTAAAATCCGCGCCCTGCGGGTGGAGCGGGAGAATAAGTTGCTGGTTTTTATCCTCACGGGGCTTTCCGGGGGTACGGGGGGCGGCATGTTTTTGGATGTGGCCTACATCGTGCGGGGGCTCATGGAGCGGGACTATGGGGCCAAGGGCATCGACCGGGTGGAGACTTCCGGCTATCTTTTCACGCCGGATGTGCATATCGCGGGGAACGCGCTGAACATCCACACCGAGGAATACATCCAGCGCAACGGCTACGCGGCCTTGAAGGAGCTGGATTATTGGATGAACGTGGAGGAGCGGGCACCGGAGCGGTTCGTCCAGCGGTACGGGACGCGGCTCACGGTTAATTCCGGCCTGCCCCCCTTCAATTTGTGCCATCTGGTGAGTGCCACCAATATCGACGGCGTGTATCTGAAGGACGCCTACGCCCATTGTCTGGACGTAACAGCGGAAAACATCGTCAACTTTCTGGCCCAGGAGGAAAAGACCTCGGGGCAGGAGTTCGCCATCCACGACTATCAGAGCAACCTGCTGGCCAACATCGCCGCCATGAAAAGCGGCCTGCCCACAGGGGCGGACCACAGCGCGAATTATATTTATAACGTAATCGGCGCGGCGGCGGCGGTATTGCCCACCACACAAATGAACACCTACCTTGCCCATTGTGTTTTTACGGCCATGGATGAAATGTTTGACGCCATGCCCGAGGAAAACGAGCTGAAGGCTTTCATCCGGCACGCCGGGCTGGAAACCGACGCGCTGATGGCCGATTTGGGCCGCGCCTTGCCTCCTTTACAGCTGGACTATGCCGGGACGGATTTTTACAGTTATCAAAACGTAATCAAAAACCGCCGGGTGGACGTGGACGCCAAGCTGAACGAAGGCTATGGGCACATCAAAGCCGCTTTGGGGGAGCACAAAAAAGAATACACCCCCTTGCTGGAAGGGGCGAAGGCGGCCCTGCGGGAGGTATTTTTGCACCCGCGCCAGGGGCCCGTTTTCGCCACGCGTCTAATCGAGAGCACCACCAATCCCTGCTTGCTCCCCTGGCTGGAGACCTGTATTGCCCATTTGCAGGAAAAACAACAGCGTTGCGCCGGGGAAATGGAGGCCCATGACATTGCCGCCGCCAACGCCTTCGAAGGGGCACAAAAAGCCCTGCTCTTCACCCGGGAGGGGAAGAAAAACGCCTTCATCGCCGCCAAGGTGCGGGCGTATCAGGCCCGGGTGCGCAAGGATTGCTTTGGCTACATCGCGGAGGTGTACAAGGCCGTCCATGCCGCGCTGGAGGGGGAAAACGACCGGGTCTTTGCCCCTATCGCCCAAGCCTTGCAGGAGGTAAAAAAAGTGCTGGCCAAGAACGACGCCCAGGGGTATGGCGGCACGGGCTACGGCTGGCGCGTGGCCGAAGTGGCTGAGGCCGCCAAGGACGCACAGGCGCGGATTAAAGAATGGGGCGCGGAAGCCCTGACAAAGCAATTCACCAAGTCGTTGTTGGACAACGCCCCCCGCTGGCTCGATGCCGAAACGCCGGATATCGTCGGCGCGCTGTCGGATTTTATCTACGCGCAGTTCGGCACCACGGTAAGCCGCTCTTTGGACGATTACCTCACCGAGGAGGACATCGAGGCGCGAATCGCCCCCCGCCTGCACCGGGACGCGTTGCCCGTTTTTCATCTGGACAACGCCGCCGGGCTCTACCATTTCCCCAGCTACGGCATGGTAAGCGTGCCCAACAACGCCCCCGGGGTATTGCGCGGCATCGAAAAGCACCGGGACAACGCCCTCTCCGGCTTGAAGTTTAACATCCGGCGAAGCAAAATCACCGACCGCATTTTCTGGCTCAATACCTTAAACGGCGTCCCCCTCTTCGCCTACACGCCCCTGCGGGTGTATGAGGCGTTGTACGAGCGTACCATTAATGGCAAGGAAGGGGTGGGGCGGCATTTTTGGCACCATTTACCCTCTCCCCTGCCGGAAAGCCTGTGGGGGGATACCTATGTCAACGAACGCCAAAAGGCCGCCAACCACCGGGCGAGGGGGATTTTTGCCGACGGGCTTGCCCTGGGGAGCATTGCCGCCCGGGAGGAGCACGCCAACAGCCGCTACGTGGCCATCGCCCGGGAGGATTTCGACGCCGAGCCCTACGCCGCCAACGAAACCACCCCGCCCCACACCCTCCACGAATTAACCCTGCGTCTGCGGGCATTGCAAAGCGGCGGCGGCCCCCCCATCACGGAAAAACGCCCCCTGTTTAACAGCCCCACCCCGGAGCTGGCTCTGGCCCATTTCCTGCGCAACCCGCCCCTCATCGCCCTCGTCCATGCCGAAAACGAGAAGCACAAAAAAATCGCCGCCACTCTGGCCGCCCTCGTTGCCCTGCAAGCCGCCCGGGAGGAGGAAAAATCCACCACGGACGACTTTATCACCGCCTTGGCCTGTGAAGCCCTCATCAAGCAAAACGGGCATTATCTCTACGCCCACGCCCCTGAGGAAGACAAATGGCCGCCCTTGGTAAATTTGCTAACACACCCCGAGCACCCGGAGCAAGCCCTTTTCACGGCCTACAAGACCCTCCCGGCGGACAAGAAAGAACGCCTCAAACGCCGCGCCGGGCACAACCGGGATAAACTCCCCGAGGGCAGGCTCCTCACCAACTTGCGCAAATGGCAGGGAATATTCACCCTGCGCAAGGACGCGCTGGAAAACGACGGAAACCCACCCGGCACGGCGGCCCATGGTTTTTACCGCGATATGCTACTGCGCACCAATACCCACATCGCGGCCTGGGTGTAGCGGGCCATGCATCCGGTTTTATATGTGTTTCCGGGGGAGGAACGCCCCCTCGCCCAGGAAATCGAAGCCCGCGCCGCGCAGATATACCCCGACCGGGGCGTGTTCTTCTTGTGCCAGCCCGAGCCCATACACACCGTCAAGGCGAAAATCCAGCAAAACGAAGCCGGGTGCAACCTCAAACGGATTCACATATATGTAATCCTCCCGGCCCACCAGCCGGAGGCGGAGGACTGGCTGAAAAATCAAGCCCATGAACTGCGGCATTGGTTCGCCGGGGATGCCATCCAGCCGGATATGAATTTGTGTGTGTTGCGCCATGAATCCCCGGAGGGGCACGACGGGCGGCCCTTCCTGGCCGCGTTGCCCGGTTTGTCCCCGCTCTTTCACCGTGTTTTCCTGCTGGGCGAGCGCAACGAAGCCGACACCATTCACAGTGCCCACTGGCCCCTCATCTACGAAACCCTGGCCCGCTTGCCGCTGATACACCGCACTGGCTCCCGCCTGTACGAGCAACTGGAGGCGAAAACCCTCGCCGAGGGGGAGCCCCTGTTTTTGTCGGCGGGCATCCATTTGGCGGATATACCGGAAGCAACAGCCGTCCCCCATGGCCCTCCGCCGGAAGTGCCCGTTTCCATGCTCACGGAGCAAATCCAAAGCGTCGCCACCAGCCCCCGGCACATCCTCCGGCTACGGGGACTGACCCTTGCCCAGGGGTCGGCCGCCCTCTTTGGCCAGCGGATACTGCAATTTCTGGAGGCCCGGTATGGCGTGGAAAGGGCCGCCTTTGGCAAGGCCGCCCTTTTGCCCCTTTCCGCTCCGTGCAAGGGCTGGCGCGTCAGCACCGTCAAGCGTCAAATCGCCCGGGCCTATGCACAAGCCTATCAAATCCACCGGCAACAGCAAGCTATCGCCGCCATCACCCGTCAGCAGGAGGCCGCCCGCCTGGCTCAAAGCCAATACGAGGAGGCACTGGCCCGCCTGGAAGCCGCCCCGCCGCCGCTGTGCGCCATTTCCCTCCTGCGCTACGACGGCTTGCTGGAAGAAAGCTTCCCCTTCACAGCCGGCAGGCCCTGCGTACTGCGCGTCATCGGCGGATTCCCGGTCAATGCCATCACGCCACAGCAATGGCCATGGGCATCAGAAAGCCTTCAATTGTAGGATTATAATAGTCGAAGACCCGCACGTGCCCGCCAATTACTTCCACCGGGAAGGCCGGGCGGTAGGAGACCACCAGGTCGATGATTTCCCCCGGCTGGGTGTCACGCAGGTATAGGTTGATATTGTCGTGGCGGAACTCGTAGCGTTGGATGATGCCGGCGTGTTGCATCAAGGTCAAACTGCCGCGCTCCACCCGGAAGCCCTGGGGAATGGAGAGGGTCACTAGGCCGTTTTTCACGATATGGCCGGAGGTGTTAATGATGCGGATTTCCTGGTCCACCCATTCGTGCACGGCCAGATGCGTGTTCATGCGGGCGGATACCTCGAAGCCCCGGTCCAGCACCACGCTGTCATAGGGGGCGAAGTATTCCAGCACGATTTTATAGGTCATGCGGCCCAAATCCGGGAAGTCGATGTAGAGGATATTTTCCCGCTCCAGGCCGGTGAAGGTAATTTGATACAAATCCAGGGTGTTTTCGCTTCGGATGGGGATAACGTGCCGCTGGCCGCTTAGGGTAACGGTAATGTAGCCGTCCGCCAGGGGAGCCGCCGAGGCGTGGCGGGTGAGGGCCTTCAGGGAGAGAATGGTGGCCTGGGTGCTGTGCCATGTCCCCCAGGAATCCCGCTGACTGATAATATAGCTGATGAGCAAATCGTTGGCGTCGCCGTGGAGGCCGCTACCGGAAAAGGCAAGGGAAGCGAGTGCGGTGGCTTGCAGGTATTGGATGCGCCCGAAGGCACCGAAATAATCCCGGGTGGTGGAGGTGACGTAGGCGGCGTCCCCGGTGAAACGGATACCCTCTGCCAGCCGGTTTATGACTTCCTGCGCCCGGGGGTGCCCCGTATTCACCAGCGCGTTGGCAATGAGGGCCAAGGTGTAGTTATCGTCCACCACATCCAGCCGGGAGAGCAGATAGGTAAGGGAAATGTGCAACCGGGTATCGCCGGGGAAGGCCGCCGACAGGGCCCAGGTAATGTAGGCGTTGAAGGCGAGCCGCTGGCTGTCGGGCATCCGGGCATGACTGCCCCCGGTGATGTCAAAGGTGCCGTCGCTGTTCTGGTGGCGGAAAAGGAAATCCTTCATCCGCTCCAGCACCCGCTCGTCGATGGCATAGACCCCGGACAAATCCTTCAATTGCATCAGCCCGTAGGCGGTGAGCAGTGTTTCCGCGGGGGCGTGGCCAAACAGGGAGAAGCCGCCGCTTCCGCGCCCTACCTCGAAGGTCAGCAACCGCTGATAGCCCGAGGAAATATAACGCAGTGCCCGCTCCGTAAGGGCGGGATTGTCCAGGTTATTTTCTTGCAGATACCGCAGAGCCAGCACATTGGGATACAGTATCGAAGAGGTCTGCTCGAAGCACCCGAAGGGCATACGGAAGATGTTTTCCATTCCCTCCAGCACCGTGGACATGACCGAGGGGTAAAACGTAATGGTGGCGCGGCGGGTGTCGGGGATGTGGGGATGCATGAACAGCAGATGCTGGCGGGTGCTTTCCGTCAGGCTCCCGCTGGACACCACCTGCCGGATGCGAAAGCCCTCGGGGTTGACCCGCAGACCCCGCTCGGCGGCGTCGGCAAAGCCGTCGGCGTCGGCGTAGGCACGGAAAACGAAATCGCCAAACCGGGTAATGGTAATGGGAACATATACCATTTGCGACCGGTTGGAAGGGACAACCAGCACCTGCTCCGCCGGGACATGCAAGTCAAACCAATCCAGCTCCGCAATGGTAAGCACCACGGTCTGTTCATACTCGGTGTAGTTGAACACGGTGACGGGGATGCTTACCCGGTCATAGCGGATGGCGTTGCGCGGCAGTTCGAAATCCACGAAGAAGGGCTGGAAGGCGCGGATACTGCCTTGGGTGTGCCCCAGGATGCCCTCCAGGGTATTGCCCACCACTTGGATATTCCAGGTGGTGATATTGTCGGCCAGCATGAAGCTCAAATCGGCGTGGCCGTCCCGGGCGATAAGCTCCGGGACGAAGAGCATGGTCTCCAAAAATAAGCGGCGCACCCGGGCGGTTTGGGTTTCTATCTCCGGCGTGGGCGCGGGCATATCCGGCTCTGCCGCCACGGCGGGCGCGGGCGCGGCGGGCGGTGGCGGGGCTGGCATGGGCATGGGTGCCGGAGTGGTCGCGGGGGCAGGGGCGGGGGCATGTGCCACATCGTCTGCGCCCCGCCCGCAGGAGGCAAGGAAAATAAAGGCCAGGACAAACATGAGCAAGGAGAAAATCACCACCCATTTCGCCCGTTTGCGCCCGATAGCGCGCGAACGCACGGGCGCGGGGGCATTGGGTACATACCCCATGGCCTCATAGGGGGAAGCCGGGGGCAGGGGAAAGGATTTTTTCTGGGCGCGCAGGATGAGGAAAAACGCCACGGATGCCCCGATAATGGTATAAAGGCGAAGCATGTTAAATATCGTCGGAAGGGGGTTGAAATCCTCCCATCGCCACCCCGGCGGCGGCGGCGGGTGATTCATTAATCTACTCGCCTGTAAAAACGGCGCGGCATCCTCCTGCCGCAACAACAGCCGGGTAATGGCCTGCTCGGAGGCTCCGGCTATCAAGGAGGCATAGAGGGTAGCCGCGTCCAAATCGTCGCCAAAGCGGATATCGGCCAGAGCCAGCCGGATATTGTCAATGGAAAGGTCATTGGCGGCTACGGCCAGCATGGCTTCGTCCACTACGTTTACGAGCAAAGCGGCGTCCAGGGGGCGGCCCGCGCCATCCGTCACGCCAAAGCGCAGATGCACAAATTCCCCGGGCTTGTACTCCTCCCGGTCGCTTTCCACCGTGAGGCGCATGGCCTTCCCCGGGTCGATGAACACCGTCCGGCGGGCGAAGGTCTGGCCGTCGCGTATATCGCTCTGCCCCGGCCTCAGCCACGCGGCGTATATATCAATCAACCCGAAGGCATCCCCCAGATGCAATTCCACCCGGTCGTGCTCCGTCTGTATCATTTCCAGTAGCCGGTCATTCCGGTACACATAAATCATGAACACGCCGCCCTGCCCCTGACGGTGCAAGGTCAACTCGATAGCTTCCCCCATGGCAAAGCGGGGCCTGTTCGTGCTGAAGGCGATATTCCTGGAAATCCCCGGAAACACAAACTCCTGCTGTATGGCATTGTCTTCCCCGTCCACGGCATGGATGAAAATGTCGTTGCGCGTCTGTACGTCCTCCAATACGAACATGCCGATGCCGTTCTCGCAGGTGGCTACCTGACGGCTGAACCCGCGCCCCGTAATCTGCATAAAGGTCCGCACCGGCGCGCCATCCAGATTATGGGTGAACACATACACCGTATTGGGCATATCCATCAGCAGATAGCCGTGCTCGGGCATCACCTCGATAAGGAACGCCCCTTCGGATACACCCACGGTTTTTACCGTCTCCACCCGGTAATTGGAATTGTCAATCACCTCAACCCAAATCCTGTGCATCCCCGGGTTCGCCGTGGTGTAAGCCACCGAAAAGCCGCCATACTCGTCCAACTCCCCGTTCACCAGCACGGGCGCGTCGTTGATATACACATTCACCCGGCCCTGGTTCACCGGCTCGCCGAAGAAATACATAACCAGACCCGTCAGCCCAAGGGTCTCCCCCACCCGGTATTCGGCCCTGTCCGTGGTGAGCGTCACGTCAAAGCGGGGCAACACAAAGGGTCTGACTTCGAAAAAATCATGGGCCAGCTCCCGGCCGCCCTGTGCCACCACCAGGCGGTACACCCCGCTGTTTACCTCTTCCCCAAGGCTAAACCGCCCGCTGATAATGCCAAAATCCGATGTCCGCGCATTCTCGAAAAACACCCGGTTGTCGTTCCCGTCAAAAATAGATACCGTATACATCCCGTCGCCCAGGGGCCGCGCCGAGGCACGCGCCAAAGCCAATATACGAAAAAGCACATCGTCCCCCGGGTTGTACAGCCCCTTGTCGAAATGGATGATAAAATAAGGTTCATCATCCTGGGCCAAATGAATCCCCCACTGGAAAACCTCCGCCCCCAGCCCGGAATCCACCGCAATCACCAGCTCCCGGGGGCCGCTCCACGCCTCCGGCAACGGGAAGGAAACCAAGCTATGCCCCAGCGCGTCGGTTTTAAAGCGGTGCTCCTCACCGTTGTACAAGGACACCGTCAAATCCGCTTGCACCGGGCTCCCCTGCAAATCCCGCACCTGCACCGATGCAACCATATCCATCCCCAAAAAATACCGCTGGTTCGTCATCAATGTCAGCTCATGCAAAGGCCCGGCAAACACAGGCTCCTCCGCCTGCTCCTGCCGGGCTTCAATAAAATTACGCACCCTGCTATACACATAATGCGCCGACGCCAAAAACACAATGGCCGCCAATATGTATAACCAACCGTTCGTATTCCTCCGCTTCATAATGCACCCTCCTCGATTTGTCAAGTGGTACAATATTACATTTGCGTTACTATTATATTACATTTACGTGACTTGTCAAGAAATGTCTGAAGGAGCGATTACTTTACACATGCTGTGAATAAATAACCCGCGTGGTGGGATGGGGTGGGGTGAATGACCCGCGCTAGCACTCGTCCCGTGATGATTGGCTCTGTCGGAGAAGTGGTTGTGTTGGTCTTCTGGCGAAGCCTCAACACCAACCACATAACTCCGCCATTCGCCACTAATCACGCGCCTTCGTGAGACGCGCTTGCCCATTCACTCCACCCCATCCCACCACGCTACCTACTCGCAGGTATGTGGTGAGTAATTTATCTTTCACACACTTCCCACGCCATATTTGACGGGCGTTAGCGGGTAATGAAATTACTTGTCATGTTGATTGCGTATTTCTTGTTTCGTGGGAGGGGGCGGGTGAATGGATTGGCGGTCTACGAAGGCGGGGGATAAGGCGGCGCATGACGCGGTTATGTGGTTGGCGTTGAGGCTTGTGTAACAAGACCAACGCAACCACTTCCGCGGCGAAGCCGATGTTCCCCCGACAAGATGAACCGCCAAGGCATTCACCCGCCCCCTCCCACGACGACACATAAAACTACAGAAACAACATTGCCAAAATAAATAAAAAAATCCGAAAAAACAAAAAACACTTGACGCCCACCCCGCGCATGGGTACAATTACGGGCAATTTACCAAACTGAGGAAAGGAGGTAAGGAAGTTGGCGAATATTAAATCCGCAAAGAAGCGTATTCTGGTTGCGGCCAAGAGGCAAGCGCGCAACAAGCATGTAAAGTCCTACACCAAGACCGCTATCAAAAAGTTCACCTTGGCGGCCAACGCCGGGCAGAAGGATGCGATACAGACCTTGTTTGTTCAGGCGGTGTCGGCCATAGACAAGGCGGCGGCCAAGGGTGTTTATCATAAGAACACCGCGTCTAGGAAAAAGTCACAGTTGGCTAAAATGGTAAACAAAGCCGTATAAAAAGGGGCTGTCGAGGAGACAGCCCTTAATTATTATAAGACTATCCAATCGGCTCAGGGTGGGGTGGGCGCGGGGCGAATGGGTAAGCGCGTCTCACTCAATCGCGCAGATTAGTGGCGTATGGCGGGGTTATGTGGTTGGTGTTTGGCATTTATGACAAACACAACCACTTCCCCGACAAAGCCAATCATCCAGCGATGAGTGCTAGCGCGTCCCATTCGCCCCGCGCCCACCCCACCTTGGGCCGATTGGATAGTCGCAATTATTTTTGCGTGGGGTTCACATGCACCATGCAGTGCTTCACCTTGGGGAAGGCCGCTTCGATGGCGTCGTGGACTTCCTCGGCAATTGTGTGGGACGCGTTCAGGGTCAGCGCGCCGTCAACGCAAATATCCACGTCTACATATATTTTGTTTCCGAAGAGCCGCGTCTTCAGGCGGTCAATGCCCTCCACGGATGTCTGGGACAGCACGAGCTGGCGCATTTGCTCCACGGTGGCGTCGTCGCAGGATTTGTCCGTCATTTTCCCGATGGCGTCCAGGGCGATTTTGATTGCGGTCTTGAAAATGAACACACAAATCACCATGGCGGCCAGGGAATCCATAATGGGGAATCCCATCCGCGCACCCAGAATGCCCACAAAGCTCCCGATGGAGGAGAGCCCATCGGCCCGGCTGTGCCACGCGTCGGCCATCAGTGCACCGGAGTCGATTTTTTTCGCCACGGCGCGGACGTACCAAAACAGGGCTTCCTTCACGCCGATGGAAACCACGGCGGCCACCAAAGCCAGCAAGCCCGGCACCACCCATTCGGTGTACTCCCGGGAGAGAATTGAGCGCAGGCCCGCCCAGCCGATACCCACCCCAACGGAAAACACCAGCGCGGCCAGAATCAGCGTGGCCACGCATTCAAAGCGTTCGTGGCCGTAGGGATGCTCCTTGTCGGGCTTCTGGTTGGCCAGCTTTATCCCGATGATGACCACCACGGTGCTGATTAAATCGGTAATGGAATGCACCGCGTCGGATACCATGGCCGCCGACCGGGCGAAAATACCCGCGAATAATTTAAATGCGGCCAAAAGTATGTTGACTATGATAGAATTGCGTGCGGTTTTCATGGCGAGCCGCTCGTGGAAAGGATTCATTTCACACCTCCCAAAGGCAGTATATGCACCCGCGCCGGAAGGGTCAAATAAATTAGGAGCAACTAACATGGAAACCCGTTTGCAAAAATTACTCACCGGCATATGCTCCCGCCGCAAGGCGGAGGAATACATCGCCGCGGGGCGTGTGCGCGTAAATGGCGTGGTGGCCGCAACCGGCGCGAGGGCCGACCCGGCACGGGATACTATCTGCCTGGACGGGAAGCCCGTGCTTGCGCAACCCGCCCTGTTGTACATCATGCTCCACAAGCCGGAGTGCGTCGTCACCACCGCCCATGACCCGCAAAACAGGAAAACCGTCCTCGATTTGCTCCCTCCGGGGAACCGTTGCTTCCCCGTGGGGCGGCTGGACTATATGACCAGCGGCTTGCTGTTGCTGACCACCGACGGCGATTTCGCCCATCGCCTGACCCACCCCGGCCACCAGGTAAAAAAGGACTACCTTGCCCGCATTAGCGGCCAGCCGGGGGAAGCGGCTTTGGCCGCCTTTCGCACGGGGCTGTTTATCGACGGGCGGCGCACCGCCCCCTGCGAAATCGCCCTCATAAAAAAAGCCCCCAACAGCGTGGTGCGTATCACGCTACACGAGGGGCGCAACCGTCAGGTGCGGAAGATGTGCGAGGCCATAGGCCATCCCGTGCTTTCGTTAAAAAGAACCGCCATCGGCACCCTAAAGCTGGGCGATTTGCCCAAGGGCCAATGGCGGCATCTCACCCCACAGGAAATATTATTGTGCTAGACTACCCTATCCACCAGCATACCCATTTCCAGTAAACTGAAGCCATCGGTTTCCATCTGGCCGCGCTGATAGTTGTAGTGGTAGCTCAGCCCTTGGAAGCGCATATGCTCCACCAGCGGCTCGGAGAGGAGTTGTTGGGTGAAGGACTGTAAGCCGGAGAAAATCTCTATATTTTCACCGATGGCCACATTGACCTCCTCGAAGGACATGGCCCGTACCTGCTCGGAATCGAAGGTGAAATGTCCGTTCTCCGAGAGGGAGAGCCCCAGCATTTCCAGCCGGCTCCGGTTATAGAACACATTATCCGCCACCTCGTAGGAAAAGGCGCGAAGCCCCGCGCTGTGGTCCTGGGCCTGCATAAAGCCGGCACTTCGGTTATAATTGTGCGCAAAGGACGTGAGGTTCTCCACCAGGTTGCCCACGGCGGTCTCCCAGCCTTCCAGGTGCGCCGTCCGGTTAAAATCCTGCATGTCGTTGGCGGTGCGGTGGGTTGCGACGCGCAAGTCCACCACCCCGTGGGACACGGAGCGGGCATAGCGGATGACCTCATTTTTCAGGGATTTGTTTAACACGAAGATAGGCCCCGAGGTTTCCGGCGCGTCCCGCTTGTCGGCTATGCGGCTGCGCCGGGGGGAGAAATGCTCGCCGCCCCGGTTGTTGGCGTTGCTCACGATATAGGGTTTGTACAGGTTGTAATAGAATACACTGGTCAACATAACGAACGCCTCCATGCAATAGACAGACTCCTTCGGCTCTGTATCGACATAATGCGTGGGAAATATTAGTGCTAAATAACGAGGTGCGCTATGGAAAACATGACCCAGGAATACGAAGCGCGAAAATTGTCTGTGGTGGGGGAGGAAATCCTGGCACAAATCAACCACAGAACCGAGGGACTGCGTGCCCGCCGGGAGGGGGTGCTGGAGGCCCGCCGCCTGATGTACAAGGCCACCCACGTGGTGCGGGACTTTGACGATGTGGCATTGCTCACTTTATATGCCCAGGAGGTATCCGCCACCGAAGCCGCCTATGGCGAAACCGGCAAGGAGCTGGCGCGGCTTACCCGGATTTTGGATACGCCCTATTTCGCCCGGCTGGATTTTGTCGAGGAAGGGTATGGCGACCGGGAGGAAATCTACATCGGGCGGCATTCCCTCTTCGACGAAAAAAACCAGACCTTCCATGTATATGACTGGCGCGCACCCATTTCCTCTTTGTATTACGATTACGGGGTGGGGCGCGCTTCCTTTGCCGTGCCGGTAAAGGAATGCCCCCGCATCCACGGGGAAATCCTGCTCAAGCGGCAATACCAAATCGAAAAGGGGAAGCTGATTTATTTCTTCGATTCCGACCTGGCCGTGGAGGACGATATCCTGCGCAAGGAGCTCTCCAAGGTAAGCGACGCGAAAATAAAAACGATTATCCATTCCATCCAGCACGAGCAGAACAAGGCCATCCGCGCTGAAGCGGAATCCGTGCTGGTCTTCGGGCCGGCGGGCAGCGGCAAAACCTCCGTGGGCTTGCACCGCTTGGCCTATCTCTTGTACCGCCACCGGGAAACCCTATCCTCCGGGCGGGTACGCATCTTTTCCCCCAACGCCATTTTCGCCTCCTACATTGAAGGCATCATCCCCGATTTGGGGGAGGACGATGTGGCGCATCTGGATTTCGCCGGGCTGATTGAAGCCCGTTCCGCCAAGCCCTTCAAGGACGGCTACGAATTGATTGACCATATTTCCCACAGCCCCCCGGAGGACCCCCGCCGCGCCTGGCTGGCGCGCAAATATTCCCCGGCCTTCCTGGCGCACTTGGAAAATACCGTGCGTAGCCACACCCCCTCCTTTGCTGAGGATGTGTATTTCTACCGGGACAAAATTTGCGACAAGGCCCGTCTGGCCGACCTCTACGCTGACCGAACCACTGCGTCCACTTTGGCGGGGAAGACCGCCCGGGTGCTGGATTATCTGCACCAGTGCTTCGCCGAATACTACAAATCCAACAAGAAGGCCATCACCGCCTTTTTCGAGTCCATTTCCGGGGACGACTTAACAGACGAGGAGGCCCGCCAGCGTTTCGAGGAGGAGCGGAACATCGTCGTTGCCGATTTGCGCAACCGCCTCTCACCCAAGCCGCAAAAACTCTACGAGAAAGCCTTAAAGACATGGCCGGACAAAGCCTCCATGCAATACATCCACGAATCCCTCCGCGCCGAGGCCCTCTGCTTTGAGGACGCGCTGGCTTTGCTGTACGTAAGCATCCTCACCGGGCGCACCCCACCGGACAAAAGCGTAAAGCATATCCTGCTGGACGAGGCACAGGATTGTTGCCCCCTGCAACACCGGATATTGCAAAAATTGTATCCCGCCAGCCATTTCACCGTGCTGGCCGACGTAAACCAAGCCCTGTACCCGGATATTAATATACAAAAAAATGAGGACATCGCGGCTTTGTACCCCAAGGCGCAGATTATCCCCCTCACCAAAAGCTACCGCTCCACCTACGAAATCAGCCGCTTTGCCAAAAGCGTACTGGTGGATGTATCCCCCGGCGACGCTGACGCTTCTTTATATATGCGCCACGGGGAGGAGCCCGAAATCATCCAAGCCCCCGACCCGGTGCAAAAAATCCATGAAATCCTACATCAGCTCCCCGGGGAATACAAAACCATAGGCATACTCCTCTCCGACACGCAAAAGGCCCGCGCCCTCCACCGGCAAATGCGCACCAGCCCTTATGACCATGCCAAGCCCATCCAGCTCATCGACAGCCCCGAGAACCGTTTTGCCCCCGGCATTATGGTAATGGCCGTGCCCTTCGCCAAGGGCCTGGAATTTGACGCAGTACTCTGCCCGGAATACGGCCAAATCGGAGGCCGGCTACTCTATTTAATCTGCACCCGCGCCTTGCACAGGCTGTATCTGCTCGACACGGGAGGGAAGGGGTAAAGGTTAGCGTGTTTGTGGGGTTTGTGTTACTATCCAGAAACCGAAACCAACTAACTTTAAGGAGTTGTTCCCATGCACAACCAAGACCATGACCTTAACGCCCTGCGGCATACCACGGCCCACGTACTTGCCCAAGCGGTAAAGCGTTTATACCCGTCTGTGAAGCTGGCCATTGGCCCGGCTATTGCAGACGGGTTTTATTATGACTTTGACACGGACAAGCCCTTCACACCGGAGGACGTTGCCGCCATCGAAAAAGAGATGAAGAAAATCATCAAGGAGAATCTGCCGCTGGAGGCGTTCTCCCACGACGGCGCGGGGGCTTTGGCCTATGTGGATGAGCAGGGGGAGCCGTACAAAAGGGAATTGATAGAAGACCTGCTCAACCCCGCCGACCCAGCAAAGACTCCCGCCGTGGATTTTTCCTTTTATAAGCAGGGGGAATTTGTGGACTTGTGCGCCGGCCCCCATTTGGACAAGACCGGGCGCATCAAGGCGTTTAGGCTGACCAGCACCGCCGGGGCCTATTGGCGGGGGGACGAGAAACGCCCCATGCTGTCCCGGATTTACGGCACGGCCTTCTTTACCAAGGAAGAACTGGCCGCCCACCTGGAGCGCATCGAGGAAGCGAAGAAACGCGACCACCGCAAGCTGGGGCGGGAGATGAAGCTCTTCGCCTTCATGGAGGACGCGCCGGGGATGCCCTTTTACCTGCCCAAGGGGCTGATTCTCAAAAACCGCCTGGTGGAATACTGGCGCAAGGTGCATAGAAAATACAACTACCAGGAAATCCAAACCCCGCAAATCATGATGAGCAAGCTCTGGGACCGCTCCGGCCACACGGATTATTACATGGACGGCATGTTCTCGTCGGTCATTGACGACACCACTTATTTCGTCAAGCCCATGAACTGCCCCGGCGGGATGCTGGCGTACAATAGCGAACTGCACAGCTACAAGGAATTTCCCCTGCGGGTGGCGGAGCTGGGGCTCATCCACCGCAACGAGCTGAGCGGCGCGCTCCACGGCCTTATGCGTCTGCGCCAATTTACCCAGGACGACGCCCATATCTATATGATGGAATCCCAGCTAAAGGACGAAATCAAAGCCGTCATCCGCCTGTACGAGGACATGTACGCCGCCTTTGGCCTGGAGGATTTTTCCTTTGAATTGTCTACCCGGCCGGAGAAATCCATCGGCTCTGACGAGGGCTGGGAAAAGGCCACCACGGCACTGCGCGAAGCCCTGGAGGAAATGAATCGCCCCTATGTAATCAACGAAGGGGACGGTGCCTTCTACGGCCCGAAAATAGATTTCCAAATCCGCGACAGCCTGGGGAGAAGCTGGCAATGCGGGACAATCCAATGCGACATGCAACTCCCCGAGCGTTTTGATTTGACCTATATCGGCCCCGACAGTGCCAAGCACCGCCCCGTTATGATTCACCGTACCTGCTTCGGCTCCCTGGACCGCTTTTTGGGCGTGCTCACCGAGCACTGCGCCGGCTGGTTCCCCTTCTGGCTCACCCCGGTGCAGACCGTAATCATCCCCATTTCCGAACGGCACCACGAAGCGGCACGAAAAGTGCTGGAGCAACTGGAGGCCGCGGGCATCCGCGCCGAGCTGGACGACCGGAGCGAAAAAATGGGCTTTAAAATAAGGGAAGCTCAATTGCAAAAAATCCCCCGTATGCTCGTCCTGGGCGACAAGGAAGTGGAGGAAAATAAAGTGTCGCTACGTAGCCGCGAAAACGGCGATGAAGGGGCGCGGGATTTGGCCACGCTAATTGAAAAGTGGAAAAAGGAGTCGGATTTTTAATGCAAAACGAAAGCATTAAACTCCGTTACATTAAAGAAAACGACATAGCCGACTATGTAACATGGACCACCACGGAAACCGAATGGTGCGACTGGGACGCGCCTTGGGAAGAGGATGAAGACGATTTCCTTGAAATGCAACAGAAACTGCTTGCAAAAAAACAAGGTTTTTACAGCAAGCTGGAAATAGAGACCCGCCACGGGCGGCACATCGGTTGGGTATCCTGTTATGATACGGATGTCAACGATGCAACCGTTACCGCCGTGGGGCTGAACATCCCCGCCGTGGGCGACAGGGGACAGGGCTATGGCGCGCAGGCCCTGTCCCTTTACATGGCGCACTTGTTTGAGAAGGAAGCCACCCTATATACCCAAACATGGTCGGGGAATCTCCCCATGGTTAAGCTGGCGGAGAAAATGGGCTTCACCGAGGTGCGGCGAATCATAGACCACCGGGAAGTGCGCGGGCAAAAGTACGACGCCCTGACATTTGCCATAACGAAGGAGGCGTTTTTTGAAAAGTGGACTGGAAAAAGAGATGCTTATGAATGACCCCACCTTAGATAAAATCCGCTCCATCGCCCATGCCGACGAACGCATTCGCGGCGTGTTGCTGGCGGGTTCCCGAGCCAACCCCGGCGCACCCAAGGATAAATATCAAGATTATGACATCGCCTTTGCCGTCACCGATATGGCACCGTTTTATAACAATCCCGCATGGGTGGAGGAACAATTCGGCAAGCCGTTGATTATGCAGATGCCCGAGACCCTGCGGGGCGCGGCCAATGACGGCAATTTTTTTTATCTCATGCTTTTCCCAGACGACATACGCATTGATTTGAGTTTTATATTCGATGAGGCGTATGCCGACGACGGCGAGCCTGTGGTGGTGCTGTTGGACAAGGACGGGGGGAAGGGCTTCTTTCCGCCCATTGAAGTGGATGAAAAATACTGGCACATCAAGCCCCCCACACCGCTGGACTACCGCTCTGCCACCAGCAATTTCTGGTGGTGCTTGCAGAATGCGGCCAAGGGCATCGCCCGGGACGAACTGCCCTACGCCATGGAAATGCTCCACGAGGTGCGGGGTAATTTACATGAGATGCTGGAATGGTACATCGGGGTACAATATGATTTCGCCATTTTTGCGGGTAAAAACGGAAAATATTTTAAACGGTATCTGCCTGCACAGATGTACGCCCAATACACCGCCACCTTCTGCATGAACGACTATTACGACCTGTGGGCGGCTATTATGACGATGTGCGATTTATTCCACACCACGGCGACGGCTGTGTCGGCGCGGTTTTCTTTTACATACCGGCAGGACGAGGAAGACGGAATGCGGGGATATTTACACCGGGTACGGGAGGAAATGTATAAGCAATAACCGTATATATAATCGGCGCAGGGGAAGGCACCCAAAGGCATCGGGCCGGTTGCCCATGCAAAAACAGTTTGGCGCATTAATTATTATTTGAATGGAGGTTTTTATGGAAGGAAGGGTTGCTTTATACGATTCCAGCGAAAACAAAATAGGCGTAACCTATGTACGAAGAGCGCGGCAGCTTGTAAAACAGCAAAGGGCGTCATGGGTTGATGAAAGCCAAAGTGCCATACGCTTTGCGCCGGGCATGGAAAATCTGGATGAGCCCACAGCGTCTGGTGCCTCAGCGGACGATGAACTGCTGAAGCTTGCCAAGCGACGGGTATACGCACGGTTTGCCTATAAGCTACACTGCTCCATCGTACTGGTTTTGAGTTGCTTCCTAACGGTAATTTATATCCTGACGGACCCGGGGGGTTATTTTTGGCCCATGTGGCCGATGCTCGCCTTCGGGCTAAGTATTGTAATCCACAGGGTCGTTTACAAAGTAGTCAGCGGACACGACATGGAGAATAAAATCGCCCAGGAATATGAACTATTGAAGCACAGATTTAAATAATCCCCACACACAGGTGATACCCTTGCCGACCCCCAGCTCCTGTCATCTACCCGAATCCTACCTTGCCCAGATGCGCAAGCAGCTGGGGGCGGATTTTCCCGCCTTCCTTGCCGCCTACGACGAAGAGCCCTGGCGCGGCTTGCGGTTGAATTTGTTAAAATTAAAGTTTTTTGAAGGGGGCTTGGGCTTGGGGGAAACTTTTTTTCAAAAAAGTTTCCC
>WQSR01000039.1 GCA_009787785.1 Defluviitaleaceae bacterium | reverse complement strand
CCCCGCCGATGCCGGGGGCGGTGAGGCGGGTGGCGGCGCGTTTTATATATTCGCGCTTGCCCGCGATATAACCGCCGCCGGGAGCGATACCGCCGCCGGGGTTTTTTATCAAAGAGCCGGCGATAATATCCGCGCCCACTTCAAGGGGCTCCCGCTCCTCCACAAATTCCCCGTAGCAATTGTCCACCAAAATACATATATCGGGCCGGACACGGCGGATTTCGGCGATGAGGGCCCCGATTTGCGCAATGGTAAAGGACGGCCGCCAGGAATAGCCCTTGGAACGCTGTATCGTTACCATTGTTACCGGGGAAGGCTCATTTAATGCGCGGCGTATGGCCGGATAGTCAAAATCGCCGGATTCCGTGAGTTCGCTCTGGCGATAAGCGATGCCAAATTCCGCCAGGGAACCGGCGGCGGGCCGTATGCCGATGACGCCTTCCAGGGTGTCATAGGGCGCGCCCACCGGGGAATACAGCACATCCCCCGGCCGAAGGTTGCCGAACAAGGCCACCGCGAGGGCGTGGGTGCCGGAAATCAGCTGAGGCCGCACCAAGGCCGCCTCCCCCTGAAAAATCTCCGCGAAAATATCCTCCAGCACCTGCCGCCCCACATCGTGGTAGCCATAGCCCGTACTGTCTGTGAAATGGGCGTCGCTAAGGCGGTTGCCTTGCATGGCGTGAAGGACTTTGAGCTGGTTTGCCGCTGCGGTTTCCTGGGCGCGGGCATAAGCCTGGACTACACCGGGAGCGGTTTCAACCCCGGCGACGAAGTCAGCCGCCCCGGGAGCGATACCCTGCTGTACTAGGCGGTGGTAAAACATGGTTTGCTTTCACCCTCGGCGGCGGTTTCCGGCGTGTTGGCTTCGGTGACGGCGATGCGGTCCACCACCTGCAATTTCAACACGGCTTTGAGGGGGGCAATGGTGGAAATGGCGTGCTTGTACACCATTTGCTGTTTGCCGTCCGCCTCCACGATGATGACATAGGCGTCAAATGCCTTGATTTGCCCACGGATTTGAAAGCCGTTGGTAAGGAAAATGGTGACGGGCATGTTTTCCTTGCGCACCGCGCTGAGTAAAGTATCCTGGTAATTCTGTGTCATTTTTACCGCTCCTTTGCGTGTAGAATTTCTCTTGCTATGGCTTGTGCGTCGCCGCTGGACGCGTCAATCCAGCGGGCGTGGGGGGCGTTGTGCTTGAACCACGTGATTTGCCGCTTGGCGTAGTTGCGGGTGGCCTGTTGGATTTGGCTCAGGATAGGGGGGCGCGTTGCCCTTTGGGCTATTTGCTTGTACCCGATTCCCTGCATGGCGGGGAGGTTGGGAGAAAAGCCCGCCTCCAGCAAGCCCGCCACCTCCCGCTCCAGCCCCGCGGCGAGCATTTCTTCTGTGCGTTTATTGATGCGGCTGTATAGCTCATCCCGGGGGATGTCCAGTATCACGAAGACCGTATCCCGGGGGATGTCCCGGTGCTTCTTCTCCCGTTGCTGTGCGTTGTGGGCGGAGAAAAGGGTGCCCGTGCTTTCGCAAAAGGCCAGGGCCCGTGCCACCCGTTTTATATTGTGGGGATGGATGGCGGCGGCGGCCTGGGCATCCCGTTGGCTTAGTAAATCGTGGAGATAATCCCCGCCCTTCTCCATGGCGAGGCGGGTATACTGATTGCGCAGGGCGGTACCGCTCCCCGTTTCGCCGGAAAAATCGGTGTCATATACCACGGCATTGATATAAAAGCCAGTGCCCCCTGCCAAAATGGGAACGTTCCCCCGCTGGTGTATCCTAGCGATGGCTTCCTGAGCCAGTGCCTTATACCGTGCCGCCGAGAAGGGCTCGCCAGGACTTGCCACGTCCAGCACATGATGGGGGATGCCCCCCCGCTCTTCAAGGGTGGGCTTGGCGGTGCCGATGTCCATGCCCTTGTACACCTGCATGGAGTCCGCGTTCACCACTTCGCCCTTTACCATGTGGGCCAGGGCGACGGCTACCGCCGTTTTTCCGCTGGCGGTGGGCCCCGCGATTACGTAAAGCATCTACGCCCGCTTGAAACGGCGTTCCAGCTCGCGCCGCGTGATTTCAATGATGGTGGGGCGTCCGTGGGGGCAGGTGAAGGGATTTTTCATCTCAAAAAGCTGTTTGAGCAGGTCGTGGGCCTCCGCTTCCGATAAGGCATCCCCACCCTTGACCGCCGCTTTACAGGCGGCTATGGCGATGAGCTCGGTTTTATTGGCGTAAATATCGCCGCCGGGAGCGTTTTCATCCAGTTTGTCCAACAGTTCCATAAAAAATCCGCTGGCCACAGGGCCCTTGAACAGGAAGGGCACGGCGGTGAGCTCGGCGGTGTCATCCCATCGCAACCCGAAGCCAAGACGGTGGAAATGGGCTTCGTTGTCGCGCAGGGTTTGGCTTTCCCGGGGGGTCAGCCGCAGGGGAATGGGGCTGAGCAAGGGCTGGGAATGCACCTCCCCGGAGGCGGCACTGCGTAGGATTTCTTCATATAATACGCGCTCGTGGGCGGCGTGCTGGTCTACCAGGAACAGGGATTCCCCTTGGGCGACGAGCCAATAGGTATTGAAAAGCAAGCCAAGCATCCGGTAGTGATGAAAGAACGGAGGGCTTTCGGAGGGGGCAACCCTATGGAGCTGTGTGAATACAGGCGGGGGCGGCGCGCTTTCGGTGCGCGGGCCTTCGGTGCGCGGGTCTTCCCTTTCCCGCACAGACAAATTTTCAGCGGGAGCGGGAGCGGTTTCCATCGGGTAATACATGGGCTCCCGTTCCTTTACCTCGTCGCTCCCCCGCGCTATCCGCGCTGTGGGAATTAAAATGTGGCCCCCCAGGGCTTCCGCCAGCGCGCCCTGTACAAATTCGCGCACGGCTTCCTCCTCGGCGAAGCGCACGTCCATCTTGGTGGGGTGGACGTTTACATCCAGCAATTGGGCGGGTAGCGTCAAATATAGTACGTACAGGGGGAATTTCCCGCCGGGCAACAGCGTTTTGAAGGCCGCTTCCACAGCGGTGCTAAGCAGACGGCTTTGCACATACCGCCCGTTAATAAAAAACGTACCGTGACTGCGGTTGCCCCGGGCCAGCTCGGGCTTGCCCAGCAAGCCATATAGCCGCACGGGGCCTTCCCCATCCCCCACCCCCGCGTCCACGCCGATGAGCTTGCTTGCCACATCCCGGCCATAAATATTAAGCATAGCGGTGCGCAAGTCCCCGTTGCCGCTGGTTTGGAAAATCCGCTGACCGTTGCTGATATAGCGGATGCACAGGCCCGGGTTGCCCAAGGCCAGCTTTTGCAGACAGTCAGAAATATAGCCCGCTTCGGTGGCGGGCTTTTTCAGGAACTTGCGCCGTGCGGGCACATTGTAGAATAAATGGGAAACAATCACCGTGGTGCCGTTGGCGCAACCGATGTGCTGGCGGCTGACAAAGTGCCCGCCATGCACCTCTGCGCGCACCCCCATAACCGCGCCCTGGGGCTTGGTGAGCATTTCCACCTGGGAAACGGCGGCGATGCTGGAGAGGGCCTCCCCCCGGAAGCCCAAGGTCAGCACCGAAAACAAATCCTCCGCCTTGGCAATCTTGCTGGTTGCGTGGCGGGCAAAGGCCAAGGGCAGTTCCTCGGCACGAATCCCCACGCCATTGTCCGTGACGCGAATCATCGTCAAGCCGCCGTCGGTAATCTCCACGGTAACTACCCCCGCGCCCGCGTCGATGGCGTTTTCCGTCAGCTCCTTCACCACGGACAAGGGCCGCTCCACCACTTCCCCGGCGGCGATTTTGTCGATTAAGCGTTGTTCCAATTGGATTATAGGTTTCATGGGGGAAGTATACATTTTCTGCACGGAATTGGGAACACTAACGAGCGAGAGCAACTGAATCGTTATAAAACGAAAAGGAGCGATGAACAATGAACAATAATCAAAATGCGTCTGCATTGCCCATGATGGCCATGAAAGAAATCCCCACCCCCAACGCCAACGCGGCCACCGTAACGGGACTGGTGAAGGAAGGCGGCCACGTGGTGGGCTACCAGCTTTCCAGCGGCCAAACCGTGACCAAGGAAGAAGGCGTGGCCTTGGCCAAGCAGGGCGGCATCCAAGGGGTGGGCATCTCCGAGCGCGACGGCAGTGAGTACCTGAAATCCCTGCCCGATGCCACAGAAGGCAATAATCTGGGAAATTTACCCTCGGTAAGCTTCTCATAGAGCGTAAATAAAAGGGACTGCCCATACGCAAACTGTTGGGCAGTCTTTTTATTTCGCCATTTGCAAAATTTCTGCTTCAAACCGATTTCTTGCCGCAACCCATTCTTCTTCTGCCTCGCGGAGCTTCGCACTGCGCTGTGCAGCAGCGGCAGATATATCAGAAACCATTCTGGCTTGCGCATGGAGCGGAATGAGCGGTACTTCAATGCTACCTATCTCCTCAAGGTTTATGTTCGCTCTGGCTACGGGACGCTTTAAATAGTCAAGAAAAATTTGGCCTGCGGGTGATTGCAAATAATAAAGTATATATTCCGGCATAAAACGTTCGTCTTCAATCCGAACTACGGCAATCGCTTGATTTATGTTGGCTTGCTCACCACTTTTGTATAAACCAACCCGCCCTATCGTAGCACCCACGATAGCAATTAATAAATCGTTATACTTGATATGGGAATTTTTCATGATTTTGTTATGAATTTCCGGTTTTATCCAAATATCCGCATTACTTATTGAGCCGTCGACATTGATGTTACCGCTTCTTATAAATGGAATGCCTGTTGTTGCGTCCGTGTATGCATCTCCCCCCGCTTTTGGTGTGATACCGGAAAAAATATTTTTTGATATATCAACGAGTTTATATGTTATGAATTTTTTTCTTACCGTCTGAAAATACTGGGTAAATTTGGGCTGGTTGGCATACACATCCAATCTTTTGCCAATTTCATTACGTTTTAATGAAAATACGTTTAATCCTGACGCATTGGGGTTTGTGCATATTAACATATTATTTTGAAATTGCTTAAATCGTTGCACTACTTCCGGCAGTTGAGAATGATTGTTTTCGCGACCAGTGGCGTCGTAACCGATTTCACTGGGTGTGGCCATGAAAATTACTTCATCGTCGCCTGGCATTTCCATATCGTCTCGTTTACGAACAAAGAGCACTGAGGCTTTTACGCCAGCTCCAAAATGTGTGAATGCCACCGGCGGCAACCCCACCAACGCAAGCAATTGAAATTTTTCCAAAATAAAATCACGGACATATTGCATACTGCCATTTGCCAATATTCCATCGGGTAAGATTATAGCCGCTCTGCCCGTACCGGGTTTAAGAAATTCCCAAATCCGTTCGATGAATAAAACTTCGGTATTTTGATTTTTCCTGACTTTGGCCTTACCATTCTTGTCGTATGTATTGCCAAGAATAAATGTGCTGAGATAGGGTCGTTCTGTGGCGTTGACTTGCGCGCCGAAAGGTGGGTTGGTCAGTACCAAATCAAATCTATCTTTCCTAAAGTTTTTATCGTACGCTTTCATTTTGCCGATACTGTCAAGTGCATCAAAGCAGATGACATGGGTATGCCCATCGTCATGGACAATCATATTCATTTTAGCTACGCGGGCAATTTCATCATTAATTTCAATACCAAACAAACGTTTTTCGGCAAACTCATGCCAGTATTTATATGAACCTTGGGGGTCGTCATGAAAAAATTCTTCCGCTTGCTCGCGGATATAGTTCATCGCATACAATAGGAACCCACCCGAACCACAGGACGTGTCAAGCACAAAATCGTTATGATCCAGTTGCAACATATTTATAGTAAATTCAATGATGGGGCGCGGTGTGAAATATTGTCCGAAATTACCTTTAAAAAAGCTGTCCATAAAACGCTCAAAGGCCACCCCTTTAACATTGAGGTCGGTTTTGTTGAGATTTATGCTTTCCAGGTGGGACACCACATTACGCAGTATATGTGCGTCAACTTTAATAGAATCCGTAAATACTTCAGGATCTCGGGTTTTTTGTTGTTCATAAAGTTTATTTATTCTATCCGCAAGCTTTGTCGGCGGTTCGTGTGTTTTAATTTGAAATTCATAGGGTTCCCCTTTTTTGCGGGGTTTCTTTTCATCGCTGATTTTTACGAATATTAATTTGCACAGTTCGCCAAACGCCGTAGGTGGCGACAGCTTCCCCCCGCCCCAAAGGGTTTGGTGGCATTTATTTATCGCCACGATAAGCGTACCATTTGTAACAGGCTGTATATCATTTATTTTATCGCCTTTATAGAAACGGAAAACCTGTGGTTTTCCATAGGCTTTGGGAAGGTCGGCTAAGATGTTTAAATCACGTTCCAACGCTCCATATGTATCAGACACGTCAAGCACCCGCCGTGTCGCACCTGCGACTATCAGTACATATTCCGCACGGAGTTTTATCCATGTGGCGTTGCCCACACCCTGTTCGATGGCTTGGTTAAACTCAGCGTCGCTAACCCCATCCTTTTTACATTCCACTACAGCATAGGGACGCTTACATGCGTCATCATGAAACACTACAATGTCCGCTCTGTCGGTGGGCAAACGATCGGGAATGGTTACTTCTATTTTTATGCGGTTTACCGGGTATTCGTAATGATAGATAAGCTCGGCCCAAACCTCGGCTCGAACTTTTTCTTCCGGGTTTTCATAACGTTCCTTATGATTGTTGGAAAAAACATAAGTGATTTGCCGTTTCCCTTCTGCTCCCATGATGTGTGCGTAACCGTCTTTAATGGCTTTTTCTAAGTACGACATACTTCTTTCCTCCCATTTTTGCTGAGCGTTTACTAATTTATTATACCACGCGCCGCATAAAATATATTATAATGGCCCCATCGAAGAAAGGGGGCGTAGATGAAGCTTTTGCGCGCAGTCGCGACTTTTTCTTTAGCGGCGTGGTTTGTTTTCGCGCCCTTGCCTTCTTATGCCCGCCGGCCCCCGGAGTATATTGCCGGCGCGGTCAGTGTCATGTGCGCGGCTACGGGTCTGGTTCTTTACGAAGCCAACCAGCACCGGCTGCATTATCCCGCCAGCATCGTCAAGGTGATGACCGCCCTCATCGTGCTGGAGAATACTACGGATTTAAATGAAATCGTTACTTTGTCCGAGCGGGCGGTGGCTTTGCCCTGGTACGCGGCCAATATGGGCTTGCTGGAGGGGGATGCAATGACCCTTTGGGAAGCCTTGCACGGCATTATGTTGCCCTCGGCCAACGAGGTGGCCAACGCCCTGGCCGAGCATGTGGCGGGCAGTGTTGAGGATTTCATTGAGAAGATGAACCGCCGCGCTCATGAGCTGGGGGCGGTGAATACCTATTTTGTCAACGCCTGTGGTCTGCCGGGGGAGGGTCAGCACACCACGGCCTACGATGTTTCTTTGATTATGCGCCAGGCTGTGACCCATCCGGTTTTCCTCCAGGTGATAAGCACGGCCTTCTTCGATTTCCCCCCCTCCCAACGCCACCCCCAGGGGCGCACCCTGCGCAACACCAACCGGCTGGTGCGCTACGGGGATGATTTACATACCGAATGGGTGGTGGGCGGCAAAACGGGCTGGATTCGCGCCGCCCGCAATACCCTCACCACCTATTCCGTGCAGGACGGGCGGGGTCTGATTGTAACGGTGCTCTACACCGAATACCGGGAGGCTACCTTTGCGGATACCATTACTTTGCTGAGCCATGGCTTCGCGCTGTTGGCCGAAGTGCCCCTGCCCGCCGCCGCCCAGCCCCGGGAAGAAAGCACCGGCAATTCCACGCAAAACAGCTCCGGCGTTATCTTCCTGCCCGTGACGGAAGGGGTACCCGCGCCCAACCCGGAAAATACCGCCGACCCCCCCGTGCCCTCCTCACCCTGGGAGGCACTGCGCTTCTTTACCCTTACGCTGTTAAAGATTTTCGCCGGTGCGGCGGCACTTGCGGGAACAGGCATCCTTGTTTTATTATGGAAAAAATAGCAAGATACACAGGAGGACATCCCAATGGCGATTAAAATAGGGCTCATCGGCGGAAGCGGCATGGGTGAAATCATGCCCGTAGACAACGCGGTGAGAATCGAAGCGGACACGCCTTACGGCAAGCCGTCGGACAAGCTTATCAGCGGTACCATCCACAATGCGGAGGTGGTGATACTGGCCCGCCACGCCAAGGGCCACACCATTTCCCCCAGCCAGGTGCCCTTCCGGGCCAATATTTGGGCGTTAAAGGACGCGGGCTGTACCCATATACTGGCTACCACGGCCTGTGGCTCCTTGCGGGAGGCGTTGGCCCCGGGGGACTTGGTTTTCATCGACCAGTTTATCGACTGGACCAAGCTACGGAAATTGAGCTTCTTCGAGGACAAGGTCGTCCATACCGAAATGGCTACGCCCTTTGACGCCCATCTGCGCGCAGTATTAATCAGCGCGGCGAAAAAGCTGGGCCTCTCCCACCACACAAAAGGCACCATGATTACCATTGAAGGCCCCCGGTTCTCCACCCGGGCGGAGTCCCACATGTTCCGCACTTTGGGGGCGGATGTCATCAATATGACTACCGTACCCGAGGCACCCTTGGCGAAGGAGCTGGAAATCCCCTACCAATCCATTGCCATGGTTACGGATTATGACTGCTGGAAGGAAGGGACAGAGCCCGTTACCTACGAGATGGTCATGAACACCATGAAGCAAAACGCCGAAAAGGTACGGAACCTGCTATTGGAGGCCATCACAAATCTGAACGAAGGCGGGGGTACCCTATGAAAATACTAATCAAAAACGCAAACACCCCGGAGCAGGGCATTTGCGATATCGGCATTGAAGGCAATGCCATCCTTTTTGTGGGGGCGGGCCCCGGCGATTTTGTGGCTGACGAAACCATTGACGCCTCCGGTTGCATCGCCATACCCGGCCTGGTAAACGCCCACACCCACGCCGCCACCACCTTGCAACGGAACCTGGCGGACGATTGCGCCTTTTCGCAATGGCTCTTTGAAAAGGTGATTCCCTTTGAGAACAAGCTTTCCGGGGAGGATGTGTACTGGGGCACCATGCTTGCCGTTGCCGAGATGCTTCGCTCCGGCACTACCTGCTTTGCGGACATGTACCTTCAGCCCCATATGGGGAAGGTGGCACAGGCCGTGGTGGATACGGGCATCCGGGCGAATCTATGCTATGGGCCCATCATTTCCGCGGTGCGCGGAGACGGGCAAATCATAGACGAAGCCGGCTGTCGCGCCTATATCGACGCCTGGAACCATTCCGCCAACGGCAGAATCAAAACCTATGTGGAAATCCATTCCTTGTTCCTGTACGACAAGGAGGCTTTGCTGGGCGCGGCGGCCTTGGCACAATCCTTGAGCCTGCCTATTCATATGCACCTCTCCGAAAGCGTGGCCGAGCAGGAAATGATTTTCGAAAAGTATGGCAAGACCCCCGCCCAGGTCTGCCTGGATTTGAATATACTGGATGTACCCGTCCTTTTCGCCCATTGCGTGCAGTTGAACGATGAGGACATCCAACTCCTGGCCGCAAAGGAGGTCTATGTCGCCCACAACCCCACAAGCAACCTGAAGCTGGGCAACGGCATCGCCCCCATAGACAAGATGGCAAAGGCCGGGATAACGGTATGCCTGGGCACCGACGGCTGTGCCAGCAATAATAATCTGAATCTCTTCGAGGAAATGCATTTGGCCGCCATTTTGCACAAGGGCGTAAACAAAGACGCCCAATGCCTATCCGCCAAGGACGTCTTCGAAATGGCCACCCTGAACGGCGCGAAGGCATTGGGCTTTGCGCAATGCGGACGGCTCGCGCCGGGCTACAAGGCCGATGTGGTGCTATTGGACGCAAACGTCCCCCACCTCTGCCCCCTGGGTGATGTGACGGCGGCCTTGGCCTACGCCGCCCAGGGCGCGGATGTGCGGGACGTTATCGTGGACGGTCAAATACTCATGAGAAACCGGGAGCTCAAGACCGTGGATGAGGAAAAAGCCATGTTCATGGCCAGACAAATACGCGGGGCGTAGCCGTTATACCCCCGTTACCACTACAGGCGTCATGCCATACAGGGCCACGCTTCGCGCATCCGGCTGGGTGAAGCCGATATGGAGGGTATGGGGGCCGGGCACTTCGTACAAATCCCCCTTCGCGTCGTAGCGGGAGAAGGCCGTGGGGTTGAGGGGGATGGTGAGCTCCTTGCTTTCGCCGAGGCTGAGGTAGGCGTTCCCGACGCCGCAAAGGCTGTATTGTTCCTTCTGCCCGGGGGAGGTGACATAGATTTGCACGGTTTCACGCCCGGCTACCGAGCCGGTGTTGGTGATTTTTACCGTGCATTTTTCTTTGCTGTGGGAAAGGACGGCCAGGTCGAATTTGCCATAGCATAGGCCAAATCCGAAGGGATACAGGGGCTCCCCTTTGAAATAGCGGTAGGTGCGGTTGGCCATGTTGTAGTCGGTAAATGCGGGCAAATCTTCCAGCGTACGATAAAAGGTGACGGGTAGCTTCCCCGAGGGGTTGGCCTTGCCCGCGATAATCTGCGCGATGGCGCGGCCTCCCAGGGCACCGGGATAAAAGGCTTGGATGACACCGTTGGTATGCGCATCCGCCCAGTTGACGGCCAGAGCCGAGCCGGAGATAAGCACCACGATAACGGGCTTGCCCGCGGCGGCCTCCGTGACTTTTTCCAGCAGGAATTGCTGGCGGCCGGGCAGGTCGAGATGGGCCTTGTCGCCGCTGGAGTATTCGTTCCCCGTGTCGCCCTGCTCGCCCTCGATGTCCGCGTCCAGCCCCAGGCAAAGGATGGCCGCGTCGGAGTTGCGCACGGCGGCCAGGGCTTCGGCGATACGGTCGTCGGGCACGGACAAATTGGAGACCCGCGCCTTGTACAGATGGCAACCCAGGGCGTAGCGCACCTGTGTCCCGGTTTCTTCCGCTACCTCGCGGATACCGTCCAGCACGGTGACATACTGGCTTGCCGTGCCGTTGTAGTTCCCCTCTAAAGCACGAATACTTGCGGCGTTGGGGCCGACTACGGCAATGGATTTCAGTTGCTTGAAATCCAAGGGCAACGCGCCGTCGTTTTTCAAGAGCACCGTGGTGCGCTTGGCCACTTCAAGGTTTAATGCTTTATGCTCGGCGCAGTCCAACTTATCATAAGGGACGCTTACATAGGCGGGGTTTTCCTTGCCACCCAGCAGACCCAGCTTCATCCGGCACACGAACAGCCGCTCCAAAGCGCGGTCAAGCAATTCCTCTTTAAGCTTGCCCAATTCCACCGCCGTCACCGCCACCTCGAAGACATGGCCGCAACACAAATCACAGCCCTTCTCGATGGCCAGCACCACGGATTCCACCGGCCCCTCCACGATTTTGTGGTGCTTGTAGAAATCCTCCACCGCCCAGCAATCGCTGACGAAATGCCCTTCGAAGCCCCATTTGCCCCGCAGAATATCCACCATCAGCAATTGGGAGCCACAGCAGGGCTCGCCCAAGGTCCGGTTGTACGCGCCCATGAAGGCTTCCACATTGCCTTCCTTCACCGCCGCCTCGAAGTGGGGCAAATAAGTATTCCACAAATCGTAATCGTCGCAGATGGCGTCAAAGGAATGCCGCTCTTCCTCCGGGCCGGAGTGAACGGCATAATGCTTGGCACAGGCGGCGGCCTTCAAGCAATCCGGGTCGTCGCCCTGCAAGCCCTGAATAAACGCAACCCCCAGCCGGGAGGTGAGATAGGGGTCCTCCCCGTAGGTCTCGTGGCCCCGCCCCCAGCGCGGGTCGCGGAAGATGTTAATGTTGGGGGACCAGAAGGTCAGCCCCTTGTAGATATCCGTGTCCCCTTCCTTTTGGTAGGCGTGGAACTTCGCCCGGGCCTCCTCGGCAATAATGGACGCGATTTCCTTCAGCAGTTGCGGGTCAAATGCCGCGGCAAGTCCCACCGCCTGGGGAAAGACCGTGGCCGTCCCGCTCCGGGCCACCCCGTGCAACGCCTCGTTCCACCAATTGTAGGCCGGGATGTCCAGCCGCTCGATGGCGGGGGCGGTGTGCAGCATCTGGGAAACCTTTTCCTCCACGGTCATCTGGGCGATGAGTGCGCGGGCCTTTTCCTTGTACGCTTTGCTCATAGTGAATCATCCTCTCGGATATTATTTTGAATTTCATGAAAATGCCGGGTGGCCAGCGCGCTGGGTTGTCCCTTCTTGCAAAAGGATAAATCCTTTAACCGGGGGGAGTTGCGCTCCATCACCAGCAAGCCATCAAGCAATTTACCTTGAAGCGCGTGAAAGGCTTCCTTGAATCGCTCATCCCTCCGCGCCTTTTTGTAGAATGATAACACATATACATATGAGAACAAACTGTACCAGCCCCAGGCCGGATATTCCAGCTGCATAAACCGGCTCCCCATGCCATACTGGCACGGCCCGATGGGGGTGCGGATACGCCAGTGCGCCAGCAAAAATTCTACGGCTCTATCCAGCGCGGGCTCCTTGTTCAAATACGCGCTATGCCGGAAGGCGTCCAGCACATTGAGGGTGGGCAGGGGATTCGAATATTCCGTTTCCGGCCCGCGCCCATAGGAAAATTTGTTGCATCGCCAGCCGCCGTCGGTGTAGGGGGTTTGCAAAAAATGCTTCAGGGTTATCTGTATCCGCTCGTCCTCCACATAGCCCAACCGGCACAATAAAAGGACAACATATGCTGTATGGCAGGGCAATATGCCCCCGCTGGGGGATATTTTAAACCGCCCGTCCTTTCGCCACCCACTGAAAAACAAATCCGCCACCGCCACCAAAATGGGGTCGGTAGGCGCAAGCCCCAGCTCCAACAGCATCAAGGCACAATCAAACGCGGAAAAGGGGGAGCCCTTCATCAGGCGTTTGTCCGGGGTGATCCAATAGTCCGCGCCCTGGCTATGGCGGCGGGAAAGGATAATGTCAATGTCAGACATATCGCAACAACTCCATGAGCATGGTATAGAAGCGTAGATTGTGGATGGTGGCCAGCCGGCTTCCCAGGCTGTCCCCGATGCTTATTAGATGCCGCAAATAGGCGCGGGAATAATGGGTACAGGCGTGGCAGTCGCACAGGGGTGAGACGGGCCGTTTATCCCGGCGGTGTATGTCGTCCAAAATATAATGGAACTTGTAGAAGGGACGGGACAGGTCTATTTGCCCGGGCTTTTCAAATTCCGGGTTGAATACATAAAGGCGGTGGTGGCGGGCTTCCCGGGTGGGGATGACGCAGTCGAAAAGGGTGTAGCCCATGGCCACACAGGCTACGATATTTTCCGGGCGGCCGATGCCCATGGCGTATTTGATTTTGTCGCCGGGCATGAGGGACGCGGTGTAGGCGAGGATGTCCTCGGTGAGGCGGCCTTTGGCGTCCAGGGGCCAGCCGCCGAAGCCGAAGCCGGAGAAACCCTGCTGGATGAGGGCATCGGCGCATTCTTTGCGGAGGGATTTCTCGTCGCCCCCTTGAATAATCCCGAACAATTGGCGGGGGGAATTATGCTTGCCAAAGGCTTTCATGGACTGGCGACCCCAGCGGATGGTGGTTTCCACGGCCAGGGCCTGTTTTTCATAGGGGTCGGCGGGATGGGTGCAGTAGTCCAGGGCCATGAGGACGTCGGAACCGTAGGCCAGCTGGGACTGGATGCATTTTTCCGGGGAGAGGAGGACTTTTTTCCCCTCCCGGCGAAAAATGATGCCGTCCCGGCGGATTTCGCCGAAGGAGGGATTTTCCCGCAGGAGGGAGAAAACCTGGAAGCCGCCGGAATCGGTGATGATGGGCCGTTGCCAGTTGCAAAAGCTATGCAAGCCGCCCAATGCCCTTATCGTAGCCGCGCCGGGCTTGGTCATAAGGTGGTAGGTATTCATGACGATGCCGGGCACGCCCGCGCCTTCCAAATCGGCGGAATCCACACAGCGCACCACGCCCCGGGTGCCGTCAGGGAAAAAAGCGGGAAGCGGGACGCTACCGTGGGGAAGGGTCAGGGCTTTCATGGCTTATCCTCGTTTCGTTTTATTCTCTCACATCCAAATACCACCAACGCCCCCACGAAATACATAACCATATCCCACACATCAAAGGTGGTGCCAATGGCCACCCGCGCCAGCCCCATGTCCCCAAGCCCCAGCAAATACACCAGCCCGAAGTACTGCATCACCTCAACGAAGGCCGCGAACCCGAATATCCCAAGCCACAGCCATGGCCAGCGGCTGCGCACAAAAATGCGGATGAAGGTATAAATAAAGACCACAATTAAAACATCGCCAAAATGGTTGCGAATAAACCCGCCCTCGATAAACAGCGCGATAGCAACAATGGCGGCGAGCAAAACAACAGTTGCCGCCAGGTATTTTATATGAAACCCAAATTGCATCCATTGTCCCCCTCCAGTAGCTTGTTGTATTATACACATAAAGAAGCGAGGTGCCTTATGGCCAAGGTTATGTACGTCAACACCTACAAATTAAAAAAGGGCGCGGATGTCCCGGCGTTCAAGGCGGCGGTAGCGCGGCTGGTGCAGGAAACCTTTACGCGGGAGGCGGGATGCCTTTCCTTCAAGCTATTGGCGGAAGGCGATGCCTGGGCAGACTATTCGTTGTGGGAAACCATGGAGGCGTACAATGCCTTCCTGGAGCGGGCGCACAGCAACCCCAGCGAAGCCGCCAAGGTGTTTTATGCCTTCCTTAATTTCAATACCTGCAAAAGCCATGTGTATACCGTGGAGCTGGATTTACCCCAGTAGCAATGCCCCGTACACCAACGCCCCCAGCACCATCAGCGCGGGATGGATTTTCAGCTTGGTCAGGCACAGCAAGCTGGCAACGCCGAGAATGCATAGGTGCACCCAGCCAATGCCCTGCCAGGAGGATATAAAGTTCCGCAGGGCGATGTCCAGGAGCAGCACCGCCAAAGTCGGCCGGATGTATTGGGTCAGCTTTTTTATTTGGGGGGCATCCTTGTAGCGGGTGAGGAGGCCCATAAGGGCCAGCATCATCACCAGCGACGGCGCGATGGTGGCGAAGAGGGCTACCCCCGCGCCGCCCAGCCCCGCTTGGGAAAAACCGATAAAGGCCGCCATCTTGGGGGCGATGGGGCCGGGCAGGGCGTTCCCCATGGCCAGCACCTCGGCAAATTCGGCTGGGGTGAGCCAGCCAAAGGCCGTCACCGCTTCGCGCTCAATGAGGGGGATGATGGCGGGGCCGCCGCCATAGCCCATGAAATTGGCATAAAAAAATACCCAGAGCAACTCAAGGTAAATCATGGCGCGTCACCGGGCGGAGGCGTTGCTTCCGAAGGGGGCTTGCGCCGGAATATGCCCCGTATTTTTTCCCCAACGAAGGCCCAAACAAAAAGCCCGGCCAGCACAATGGCCGGATGCAGGCCCAAAAACCAGAAAAGGGCAAAAACCACCGCGCCTTGAGCCAAGGTGGCCATCCAGCCCATCCCCTTGGCCGCAATGGAAATGAACTGCCATGCCATCACCGCCATCATGGCCCCCACGACGGGGACCATGGCCCGGGTCATCCCCTGGGCCCAGGGCTGGTCGGCAAAATGGGCAAGGGTGGTCAGAAGCACCACCATCAGCACCGCCGTAGGCACCACCATCCCCACCATGGCCAAAGCAAGCCCCGGTATACCGCCAATTTTGTAACCGATATACCCCGCCATCTTGGTATTGATGGGCCCCGGCAGGGCATTCCCCACCGCCGCCACCTCGGCAAATTCCTCGTCGTTCATCCAGGCGTAGCGTACCACTACCTCCCGCCGCACAAAGGGGATGGACGCGGGCCCGCCCCCCCAGCACAGCATCCCGCTTCGGAGGAAGGCCAGAAATATCTGGCCCCGCTTACGGTCAATCATGGTCGCCACTCCTTCGCAAGCACTTTCGGGGCAGTCTATCACTATAAAATAGACTTTTGCAAGGCTTTGCGCCGTCTGGTATAATATTCAAACCCTGTTTCCCTTGGGGAGGCATTATGCAACAAAAAATCATCACCATGACCCAGTTGGCCCTCTACGACAAGCATGAAGGCGCAACGGACCAAATCGCCAACGACTATTTCCGCCACGACTATATCTACCGCAAGAACCTGGGAACCCGCTTTGCCGTGGGCTTCGGCGGGTTTATTATGCTTGGCCTGTATTGGGCGCGCAATATTTTGCTCGACGGCACGGATATCTTTGAAATCGACTTCGCCACCCATCTTACGGATTCTATTTTTTTTATTCTGGCCCTCCTTGCGGTATATTCTTTGATTGGCACCATTCAAGGCACCCGCGAATATTATTTGGTGCAGAAGCGTCTCACCCGCTACCACGCGCTGGTGCGCCAGCTGGAGCGCATTAATGAACGCGCCAAGAAAACCGCCGAGGAAAAGGCCGCCGAGGAAGCAGAGGAAGAAGCGGCCATAACCCGTCCCACACGCCCCACACGCCCATACCCCCGGGAAACAGAGGAAGACCTGGGCGAAACCCGTCGCATTCCCTCTTTGCTATACAAAAACCCCTTCCCCCCACAAAGGAGCGCGAGCGAACCCGATGGAACAGATACTGCTCACCCGCGAGATACTCGTCAGGATTTATAAAAGGCTGGAGGTTTTTGCCCAGCCGGTGCTCAAGTTTGTCCTTGGGCTGTATATTTTCACCGGCCTGCTGGGGATTGGCCACGTGCATCCCGCTTTGGCCGAATACGCACAGCAATTGACCTCTACCTTGGTGGCCTGGCTCTTTGCCTTGCTTTTCACGGTTATGCCCATCAATTTGAGCTGGCTGTTGATTATCGTCACCATTACCATACAGCTCTCCGCCACGGTGGAGCTGGCCGCCGTGGTATTTATCTTTTTGCTGTTCGTATTTTTGTTTTATGCCCGGATGGCACCCAAGGAAAGCTTTCTCATCGTGTTTGTGATGATTGCCTTCCGGTTTAACGTACCTTATTTGATACCGTTGCTGGTGGGGCTGTATTTCCCGGCGACGGCGATTATCCCCGTGACATTGGGCGTATTTTTGAACGCGAAGATACCCGTAATCGACAGGCTCATGACCCCCCAGGCCACCTTGGTGGACGTGGAGCTGGCGGATTTGCCCGCCATGCTACCCGAGATATTCGGCGAGGTGTACGCCACGCTGTTGTCCAGCCTGGCCCTTTCGGAATGGCTGATAACGGCGGTCATCTTCGCTTTGGTGATTATTTTGGTGCATGTGGCCAGCCGCCAGGCCATCGACTTCGCCAAGGAAATCGCCATTGCCTTGGGCTGTGTGATGCTGGTGTTCGGCTTTATTATGTCGGTGCTGGTGGTGGATGACACCATCGGCATCGGCTCGGTGATATTGTGGACCTTGGTCAGCGGGGTGATTGCCCTGCTGGTACGGTTCTTCGACTCGGTGCTGGATTATCAGCGGGCCGAATCGGTGCAGTTTGAGGACGACAATAATTATTACCATGTCCGTATCGTGCCCAAGGTTATCCTGACCCGCCCCAAGCGCACGGTAAAACGTATCCGCCCCGAAGAGCCCGCCGAAAGGCCCGCCCCCAGACCCAGACCACCCCGCCCGGAGGAATAGCGTATGTCCGACGCCATCACCCGCTGGCTCGTTGAGTATACCCATCTGCCGCCTATTACCATCCCCCACATAGGCCCCTTAGAGGTCATTGATATCCTTATCGTGGCCTTTGTTTTGTATATGATTTTGCGCTGGATACGCCGCACCCACGCCTGGGTTTTATTGCGGGGCATTATTTTCATCGTGGTGCTGGCCATCGTAGCCAATGTGTTCAGCCTGTACGCCCTCATGTGGCTGGTGCAAAACGCCTACGCCATGGGGCTGGTGGTCATCGTCATCCTCTTCCAGCCCGAGCTGCGCAAGGCCCTGGAGCAAATCGGACGGGGGAAGTATTTTTCCACGTTTAAGGGCGAAACCGAGCACCGGAGCTACGCCGGATACAATACCGTGGACGAAATCATCAAGGCGGTGCAGACCCTGGCGAAGACCAGCACCGGGGCCCTAATCGTACTGGAGCAGGACATCGACTTGCGGGACTATGAGCGCGAGGGCATCCCCCTGGACGCCCAGGTAAGCGCGCAACTTTTATTAAATATTTTTGAGCGCAACACCCCACTCCACGACGGCGCGGTGATTATCCGGGGGGACCGGGTGGCGGCGGCGTCGTGTATTTTGCCTTTGACGGCAGAGCATCTGGACAGCGAGCTGGGGACGCGCCACCGCGCCGCCATCGGCATCAGCGAAGCCTCCGACGCCCGGGTGGTGGTGGTCTCCGAGGAAACGGGGCAAATCTCTGTGGCCTTGGCCGGGGAAATGACGCGAAATGTCAACGAAGTAGGTATACGGGAAATGCTCACCTGGGGCCGGCCCACCCGGCAACGGTTCAACCTGTTTCGCCGCAAAGGGAAATGATATGAAGGAAAACTGCACCCTCCGCCTGACGGCGAAGAAGAAGAAAAACCTGGGCAATATACGCAGTATCGCTAAAATGGCCGCCCCCAAGACCGCCTCCATGGTGTACAACGCCCTGCGGGTGGGGCCCCGGCTGATTCTGCGCTCCGCCTTTGAATTGTTGCGGGCCAATATCATCACCCGCATACTTTCGGCCATTGTGTTGCTCTCCATTGATACGGTGAGCTTTGTGCGCAAGCGAATTTCCCTGAAGCAATATATCATCGACGTGACTTTGGCGGTGATGCTGGTGGTGGGCGGCACCATCGGCTGGAATGTGGGGAGCCGTGTGGGGGGTATACTGCTGGAGAACGCCATCTTGCTTTTGCTGGCGGGAATGGTGGGCGCGGGGGTGCTGGGTGCCGTGCTGGGTGCCGTGGCGAACCGGATTATCTCCCGCTTCGTACACGACGACAATACCGACATGCTGGTGATATGCAACAAGGTATACGACGGCCTGGCCGAGGAATACAAACTGGACGAAGCGGCGCAACAGCAAGTGTGCGACCAGGTATATATCTGCGACAAGATGCTAAAGGATATGTTTTGCCAAAAAGACCGGGAGCGGTTCGCCCGGGCGTATATAGAGCCCTTCTGCGAGGAAGCGGCTTCCCAGAGGACGTCCTATGATTAAAAGGGTTTTGGCGTTTTTCTACACGGACTTGCAATGGAAACTGCTGGCCTTGGGCCTGTCGGTTCTTCTTTGGCTGGTGAGCATGGCCATGTTCGACCCGGAGCAAAACCATTCCTATCCCCGGCCGCTGGTGCTGGATAACCTGGAAATCTTGGAGAACGAGGACGTGGTTTTGCTCAATGCCGACGCCCTGTCTGAAAATATCATTATCGGGGTGCGCGCCGCGGCGAGCCTGCATACCCTGGCGGCGGAAATGGAAATGCGCCCCAGCATCGACTTCCGGGCAGTCAGCGGGCGGGAGGTGCACGCCGCCGCCGCCCCCATGGAAATGGCCCTGCCCGTAAGCGTCAACCTGCCGGGCGGCTTTGTTTTGCATCATGTGTACCCCTCGGAGATTTATGTGTGGGTGGACGCCCGGGTGCGGGTGCCCTTCCCTGTGGAGGTCATACAAACCGGTGTGGCGGGTGCCGGGGCGGAATTGCAACGCGTGCGCATCGACAATTCCTTTGTCACCCTAACGGGCCCGCGCTCGATTATAGACCGGGTGGTGCGGGTGCAGGTGGTGGCGGAAATCCACGGCCTGACGGAGAGTGCCTCGCGCATAGCGCGGCTGATGGTGTACGACGCCTTCGGCTATGACATGAAGAGCTATTTGGAGCTGAGCGTGACGGAAACCACTTTGCACATCGAGCTTTTCCCCATACAGCGAATAGCCATCCAGCCGGAAATAACGGGGACACCCGCCCTGGGCTTTGCGGTGGCCGGCTTTGAAGTCAACCCGGCGGAAATCGACTTGGTGGGCCCGCCGGAGCGGCTTGCGGAAATCGACGCCCTTGTGCCGAGTTTTGACTTGGACCAGGCCAACCGGGATTTCGACCATTTCTTCGCCCTGACGGACTGGCTCCCGGAGGGGGTCTCTCTGGCACAGGGCGTGCCCACCGGAGCCCATTTGGAGGTGGCCATCGAGCCGATACAGGAGCGGGCCTTTACCATTTCCCGTGGGAGCATCGGCGTATTCGGCTACATGCAGTATTCCGTGCTCAGCGATTTAGCCCACGTAACGGTGCGCGTCAGCGGGCCCACCTCCATCATGCAAACCCTGACTGCCGCCGACATTACCCTGCATTTGAACCTGCGCAATCTACCCATCGGCATCCATCGCGTACCGCTACAGGTGATTTTACCCTCCGGCTTGCGGGCGGTGGGCCCGGCCCCCAGCCTTGAGGTGCAAATCTACGAGCCCCCCGGCAACGATGAGGAACCGGATTACAGCTACCCGGAGGGAACTGACGAGGAATAATGCTCAAACCCATCATGGCTTTGAAGAAGAACCCCCGGCTATGCGTTTTGACCGAGCCTATGTGGGGGGTTCCCCACAACCTGTACATACCCTTTTTTCCGTTGTACATGCACACCTTGGGTCTGGGGGATTCCGACATCGGGCTCATTATTTCCGTGGGCTTTTTCCTGCAAATGATTACGGCCTTTCTGGGCGGGGTGGCCACAGACAAATTCGGGCGGCGGCGCACCACCGTGGTAGCGGATGTGCTCTCCTGGAGCATCCCCACCGCACTCTGGGCCATGGCTCAGGATTTCCGCTGGTTTTTGGTGGCGGCGATTTTCAACTCCATCTGGCGGGTAAGCGAAACCTCCTGGGGCTGCTTGCTGGTGGAGGACGTGGAGGCCGAAAAAATCGTCAAGCTCTATCAGTGGGTCTATATCGCGGGACTGATAGCGGTCTTTTTCGCGCCCATTTCCTGGTATTTCATCGGGGCCTACAGCCTGGTGCCCGTGATGCGCGTACTGCTGGCCTTCGCCTGTGTTTCCATGACATTGAAATTTATTATCCTGTACAAATACGGCGAAGAAACCGGCCAGGGCCGGGTGCGGCTGGAGGAAACAAAAAACACCTCCCTGGCACAGCTGGCGTTGCAGTGCAAGGACGTGTTCCTTCAAATTGTCAAAACCCCCGCCACGGTGCGGATATTATTTTTGATTACCTTGGTGAACATCCAGCAAATCGCCAGCAACAATTTCTTCTCCCTCTACATCGTCCAGGACTTGGGCGTGCCGGAGCAATTTTTGGCCCTGTTCCCCATCCTGCGGGCGGGGATTATGCTGGCGTTTTTCCTGGGTATCCAGAGCCGTCTGAACCGCTTCCCCCTATATGCGGTGATGCTTGGGGGGCTGGGGGCTTACATCGCCGGGCACGTGCTGTTATTAATGATTTCGCCCATCCCATACGACTATTACGCGCCGACGCCCTTCGCGCTGGTGGCCCTGGCACCCCTGGTGGCCTTCACTGCCATCGACGCCTGCGCCGCCGCCCTCTTCCTGCCCCGGCGGGATTCTTTGCTGGTGCTCAACGTAGACCCCCACGAACGCGCACGGATTATGGCCTTGCTCGTGGTCATTATGCTGGGCATCTCCAGCCCCTTCGGGTATATCGTAGGGGCCATGTCGGAAATCAGCCGCCGCATTCCCTTCATGATGAGCCTGGGACTCTTCGCGCTCATGGGGGTGCTGGTGGCCATGGAACGCGGCGGGCATGACCGCACCGAGGGTTCAACCTAGCACCCGGGTCGCGTAGATAATCAAGGTCAGGGTAAATGTCGAGAGGAGGGTACTCATCACTACGATGGTGTTGGCCACGTAGCCGTCGCCGCCCATTTCCACCACCTGGGCATAGCTTACGATGGCGGTGGGTACCCCGCCCATGATGGCCATGGCGGCCAAATCATACCCGCGAAAGCCCAGCAGATACCCCGTGGCGGCGAAGGCCAGGGGCAAGGCAAGCACCTTGACCAGGCTTGCCGTCAGTGCGCGGCCGAACTTTTTGTCGAAGCCGTGGAAGCGCATACTGGCACCGATGCACAGCAAGGCCAGCGGCGTGGCCATTTGGGCCACATAGGCCAGGGAGGTGTACGGCACAGAAGGCAACCGGACCCCAAGGAAGGTCATCCCAAGCCCCGCCAAAGTGGCGATAATAATAGGATTTTTTAAAATCGCCAGCCCAACGCCCCAGGGGCTTATTTTTTTGCGTTTATCCCCGTTAAAAACCATCACCAGAATGGATATAATATTCGCGAAGGGCAACACAAAGGTAATCACCATGGTAGCGCGCATGAGCCCCGCGTCCCCGGCCAAATTCATCATCAGGGGGATGCCCAGGAAGGCTTGGTTCCCCCGGAAGGAGCACAGCACAAAGGCCCCCCGCACGGCCTTGTCCTTAATAAAAAGGGTGGCGATGAGCCAAATCGCCAGTGCCGTGGTCACGGTTATCCCTATCATGGCCAGGACGAAATCCGGGTCGAACACCTCCCGCAAATCCGCCCGGTAAATGCTAAAGAAAATAATGGCCGGAAGCCCTATGTAAAACATCAGCTTGTTGCCATTGGCGGAAAAAGCTTCACTAATGAAGCCGCTCCGCTTCAGGCCATAGCCCAGAAACAACAGTAAAAACAGGGGCGCGACAATCCCCAGGCTAAACAATAAATCTGCCAGCATACGCACCCACACCCTTTCGAAGCCGTTCTGTTATTATACACCTTATCCACGTCTAGCGCGCCGGCCCCAGGCATAAAATATAAGTGCATTATTTGAAGGGGTGGGGCATGAAGAAAACCGCGAAGCGCGTCGCCCGCCAGCGCATGATTCTGGGGCTGATGCTTTTGTGCGTGGTTTTGTCGGCAGGGATGCTGGCCCGCCCCGCCGGGGACATTCCCCTTTTCGGCTACGAATACGACAACGGCCTGCCCGTAGCCGAGCGCGGCCCCCATGAAAGAGTGGGCTCCACTTTTCGCGATGACGGCTTTATCCAAGACCCGGAATCCGGCTTCACGCGCCTCCAGGACGTGATTTTGCTCCCCCCTCCCGACCATATTCCCCCGGAAATAAACAGCCGCGCCCGCGTCACCCCCCAATATCTGGAACAGCTCATGGACTTTACCTATGTACGGACCCGGATTTTCCTGGAGGACCCTTCCACCATGCTACTCCCCGGTGACATCGACGTCTATGAATTTATCCACGCGGATTTGCGCATCGACCCTACCGCCCCCGGCCCCCATGTGCTGATTTTCCATACCCATAGCACGGAATGGTTCATCGACACGGAGCGGTACAACCCCGCCACGGGCATAGTGGTGGTGGGGCGGTATCTGGCCCATGTTTTGTCCGAGCACTACGGCCTGGAGGTTTTGCACTATACGGGAAGCTTCGACATGCCCGATGGCCGCCCCCAGGTTATGGGGGCCTATTGCCGCATGGAGCCGGTCATCACCGCCTTGCTGGCAGAAAACCCGGAAATCCAGCTGGTCATTGATTTGCACCGGGACGGCGTGCGTGACGGGGTAGGCCCCTTCACCCGCTATGTCGATGGCCTCCCCACGGCACAGCTCATGTTTTTTAACGGCCTTTCCCGCCGCAACGTAAACGGGCAGCCCGTGCCCACGGCCTGGCTGCCCAATCCCTTCCAGCGGGAGAACCTGCAATTCAGCTTTCAGGCGCAGCTCGCCGCCAACCAACTGTTCCCCGGCCTAAACCGGCGCATATACCTGCGGGCCTACCGCTTCAGCCTGCATATGCATCCCCGCTCCATTTTCGTGGAGGTGGGCAACCAGTACAATACCCTCCAAGAAGCCAAAAACGCCATGCATCCCCTGGCGCGCATCCTGGCGGATGTGTTGCTGGCAGGGGATTATAGTTGATTAAACCGAAAACAGTCTGCCGCTTGTGGTCTTTTTGCCGCAATCCTGCGTCAGTGCCGCCTTGCGTGCCGCCAGCACGCTGCGTCGCC
>WQSR01000038.1 GCA_009787785.1 Defluviitaleaceae bacterium | reverse complement strand
CGGCAACATGGTTTTCTTAATAATTTTCAAGAAGGAGGGCAGTTTATAAATTGGGTTCATTTTAATGCCGATTTCTATTTTCTTTTTGAAGATTTAAGAGCAATGATGTTAAACATAGCGGATGATTTTTTTCGGGAGCAAGTCGGTGATGAATCGAATATTGAAGGTCGGTGGCACAGTACAAATGCGAACCAACTCTCTTTCGCCGGTCATTGGAATAGAGCCTTTGTAAGAGCAAACACAAGATGGAAATTAAATGCCCCGCCTTTGCAAATGGAAATGTTTGATGTCCGTATTTCGCCACCGCGGGGGTTTAGCTTTTTCTTCGGGCATTTTCATGAGGTTGGAAAGGTACGCACATCACCACGTTTTTATACCGTAACCGGGGAGGTTACGCTTCGGCGCATGTTAATGATTGGCGGGCAAAAAGTCACCCGAGAAGGTGAGTTTGGCGGCAATCGTTTTAACTTGCTGGATTTTTGGGGCGACAATCCAACCAACAATCATTTCCGTGATTTTTTGAGTAACTTCCACGTTTTCAATGATTTAATAAATAAATTGCAAGACCCCACGCTTGAATTTAGCAATCCACTAGGCTTGATATAACAGGGCATTGTTAAGCCCAAATTTTTCGGTAAATCATCTTACTGTAATTTAACAAGGAGGAACAAAAAAATGCGGGATTTACTAATTAAAAGTTTAGGTAGGCTGTTTAGCACAATGGGTATTTACGTTACCATGTTTGTGCTTTTTATGGTTAGCACATTGATTGTGACAACCGAAGCCTCGGTGGGAATAAGCCGTGCTTATACCGGGGCAGAAACTTTACGACATATCTTAATCGGCATGAGTAATATGGTTTACTTGAAATTGCCGCTTGCAATTCTCGTATCCGGTGCAATGTTTGCTGATAGCACGTTTCAAAAAGAATTGACTTCAAAATTTTCTCGAACAAAGATATATTTATCGCATTTGGTGTTAAGCTCGGCACTTGGCATAATTTTTACAGTGACTTTTACGGTATGGTCTGTGGCTTTGAGTACAAGTTTAAGGGGTTTGGGCAGTATATCGCAAGGATTTTGGCTTGAGATGTTTAGCATTTTTGGCGTTCAAATCATTATATTACTCGCACTTAGCGCACTCGCAACTTTTTTAGTATACGCATTTAAGCGAACATCAATAGTAGTAGGTATGTATTTTGCATTGCTAATTGCTCCACGCCTTATGAACATGAGAGAGCTTGATATAGCGTACAATATGGTTTTGACGGCTCAAGTGCCAACCCTTTATTTATATCAAATTTTTCAAATTTTATCGCTGGGTGCGGGCATTATCGTATTCACAACTTTGTTCGGCATAATGCTATTCAAATTGTCGGCATATAAACTTAACGCTATAGCAATCGTTCACATGATTTATTGCCTTGTAGCTTATGTTTTGAAGAATCTTGTCTTTGGAAAACCGCAACAAAACCAAGCATTATAAATACAAGGGAAATAAAATATAAGCACGGATGCGAACAAACAGGAGGAAATACCCAATGAACATTTTACATCTATCCGCAAGCAAGGCAGACTACATCCCCTCCTACGTCAACGCAACTTCGGTCAATCCAAGCGGTAACAACCCCAGCGGTTGGAACGCCAAGGATATTGTTGACCGTATTATGGGGCGCAAATCTTTTGCCCCTATTCCTATTGAATTATTTGCGGCTATCAGTGAAGCAAGTTTTTACGGCGAATATAATATGGCAGAGCAACTTCGCCAATCACTGCACAACTTGCAAGGCAGTATTTTGTTAGACCTCAAAGCCGAAGCAAAAGAGGGTACGCTGGCTATGGAATGGATAAAAAATCGCCTTCTTGATTTTCCCGATGCCATCCCCAATTATGTACCTTTTATACCGCCCATTAGACATCCAGAAAATATAAGAAGCGTGAGCAAAGAATCCTATTTTTCAGACCAAACGCCAATCGAATCCACGGAGGAAACGATTAACCAACGAGAATTGGCACACCAAGCGAAAATCGCATTCATGTCAAGTATCATTAACCGCTTCGACCAATCCCTTAAAGATGCTTTGATTAATTTAGGCACACAGGGGCAAACACCGCAAAGCGTGGCTAACCAATATGAACAAATGCTGTCAACCAATAAAACTATAACAAACTATTACCACCACCAACACAGTTAAGATGAATATATTCGCATGGATACGAAAGCCAAATAAGGAGTGTGATTTATAAATGAAATCTAATTTCCCCATGATATGCCCACACGAATCGTTGATGCGCATGGTGAGAAATTCAAGTGAGCTTAGGCAATATTATTTGGAAAAAGAACGACAAGCAATAAAAAACGATACTTCGTTCAAAGATGCTTTACAGGCTTTTGCTGATAGCGAAAAAAGCACAGATGGAATTGCAATCAAATCCGATTATAGTAGTTCAACAGGGAGTGATTACAGTACAACAAGCTCGTGCAATTAAAAAAGGAGTGAGTCGAGTGAGTAATATGAATGTAACCTTAAATGGAGTGCAACAGCAAATTTCAGCAAAAGTGGGTAAAAACGGTATATTGAAGTTTGCTGTAGCCGGTTCGCAAAACATTAAATTTCATGAACTTCAAGGCGTTTTAGCAGATAAGGCTACAAATGACGCAGAGAGAGCTGAGGCACTTCGTCTTTTCCAGTTGTCGGATGAAGTAGTGCAACAATCTCTAGCACGTACCGCAAAAAGCCGCATGTTTAACCTTAAAGCGGAACTAGCAAATTCTGGTGACATGAATGCCCGCAATGAAATTATTGACTTATTTTCATCCTTTGGGCTTGAACGATTCCTTACCCGAAATTTGAACCATAATAATAATTTTGTAACTAATTTAGTGTCCATGAGCCCGGGAGAGCGTGCCGCTTTTTTACGATTGGAAGAGTATATATTAAGTAGGATGTCATGATTATAGTTAATTAAATTGAAAGCCATCTAAGGTTATGGTATTATTAATGCATGGCATATAGTGTAGATTTAAGGAGAAAAGTAACGGACTACATCGACGAGGGACACACAATACAAGAAGCTCATGAGATTTTCAAAGTAGGCACAACAACGATAAAGGAGTGGAGAAAGCTATTAAACGAGCAGGGAACACTAGAGAAGCGTCCACTTAAACGAGGACACAAGAAGGTATGCCCTGTAAAGTTGAAAGCCTACATGAATGAAAATCCTGACAGCTATTTGCGTGAAGCCGCCGAAAAGTTTGGATGCACAGAACAAGCAATTTTCTACGCATTGAAGCGTTTGAAAATAACGCGTAAAAAAAACGCTAAGTTATGTGGAAAAGTGTCCTGCAAAAAGGACGGAATTTATTGAAATCATTGAAAGTTATCCACAATACAAGCTTTATTTCGTTGACGAGTGCGGCATAGACGAGTTTTTGCATAGAGCGTACGCATATTCGCCAAGAGGCGAAGCTGTATCAACAACTGTCAGCGGTAAAAAGTATAAGCGCACCAATATCGTGGCTGCCAAGCGTTGCGACAAAATAGTCGCGCCACTTACTTATAAAGGTTCGACAGACAGCGTCCTTTTTGAATGCTGGTTTGAAAACATGCTTCTTAAAGTCGCTCCCGCATACTCCATTTTCGTCATGGATAACGCATCTTTCCACAGAAAAGCTGTGTTGCAAGAAATGGCGGCGAAGGCGAATTGCGAAATCCTGTTTCTTCCCCCATATTCGCCCGACCTTAACCCAATTGAGAAATTTTGGGCGTGGCTCAAGCGAAAACTTAGGAGTGTTCTGCATTTGTTCACCAATTTCGATGACGCTCTTGTGGACTGCTTTCAAATTGAATGACTATAGTCCGTTACTTTTTTCCTTAAATCTACACTATATGCCATGCATTAATAATACCATAACTTTAGATGGTTTTCAATTTAATTAATTATATAACCTTCCGCTTGGAGTTGTCAAGGGTGGAAATCATATTTTTATATATTCTCATCCAATTGCTGTTCGAGATATTTTTGCACCTCTCCGGGAAAAAATTCTGCTGATTGCAATTGATTTGTTACATCTTCCTTCGTGGAGTGTTGTCAAGCCCCAAATTGGATATGCCGAAAATATTTTAGTAATTTTGCAGTTTTGCCTTGTATTGTGCGTTGATGCGGTGTATAATTAAGCAATGTCGTTGGAGGTGCTGTTTTGGAATATATGACAACACAAGAAGCCGCCAGCTTATGGGGTATAAAGGTTAGGCGTGTTCAGGCTTTATGTGACGGTGGAAAAGTTGCGAATGTTAAAAGACTCGGTCATATATGGGTAATCCCGACAGGAACACCAAAACCGATTGACGGCAGAACACGAGATGCAAAAACTGCCGATACAATCAAAACCGCACTTCAAGGAGGGAGCGACAAATGAAAATTGTTTCCTTATTTAGCGGTGCGGGTGGTCTTGATTTGGGGTTAATTCAAGCAGGACATGAAGTCATATGGGCGAATGACATTGATAAAGATGCCGTTGCTACATACACCAAAAATATAAGTGACCATATTGTTTGTGCAGACATAAAAGATGTTGATACTTCGACTATTCCGATAGCCGATGTCATTGTCGGTGGTTTTCCGTGCCAAGGGTTTTCACAAGCCAATCTGCGGAGAACTGTTGATGATGAACGTAATCAGCTATATAAATTCTTTTATGATGCGGTGAAAAAAAATCAACCTAAGTTTTTCATTGCAGAGAATGTTCGTGGTATACTTAGTTTGGACGGCGGCAATGCGATAAAACAAATCGTGTATGATTTTGAAAATGCGGGGTATATCGCGTCCGTCACTCTTGTGAATGTTGCTGACTTTGGCGTTCCACAAACACGGCAAAGGGTTTTTATCATTGGGCAACGCAAGAATTTGAATGGTGATATGCTGTTCCGTTTTCCCGAAAAAACCCACGGGAAAAATGGCGTTCCAAAGGCATGGATTTCAATTAAGAACGCCCTTGACCGTTACCCAAATCCCGATGAGCCAAACGAATACATGAACCACATATATTCGGCATATAAACTTGCGTATCGCAATTTTACAGGGCATCGTATCACCGACCCCGACAAGCCTTCTCCAACAATTCTTGCAAGAGGAAATGGCAAAGGCGGCGTGTGCGCTATTCCGCATTACAATGGGCAACGCAGACTTACGATTCGGGAAAGTGCGGCAATACAAACATTCCCCGATGACTATGAATTTATCGGGCAAATGAACTCTTGTTACCGTCAAATCGGAAATGCTGTGCCTGTAAAATTTGCAAAATTTCTCGGTGAAGAATTAACAAGACTGGAGCGTGATAGGATATGAAAGTAGTGTCACTATTCAGCGGAGCAGGAGGACTTGACCTCGGCTTCAAAATGGCAGGACATGAAATAATATGGGCAAACGACCTTTATAGTGATGCGGTTGAAACTTATAAAGTGAATTTAGGAAACCATATTGTATGCAAAGACATTTTTTCCATTGATATAAACGAAGTACCCGATTGCAATATAGTAATCGGGGGGTTTCCATGTCAAGGGTTTTCTGTTGCCAATACAAAACGAAATATCAATGACGAGCGCAATCAGCTATACAAGGAACTGATGCGAATAATCAACGCAAAGCAACCAAAATATTTCCTTGCCGAAAATGTTAAAGGCATTTTTAGCCTTGCAAAAGGCGAGGTTCTGAAAATGATACTTGCTGATTTTGAAAGCATGGGCTACAAAGTACAGGCAAGGGTACTTAATGCGGCAGACTATGGTGTTCCACAACTTCGGCATAGAGTGTTTTTTATCGGCGTTCGCAATGATGTAAACTTTTCATTTGAATATCCAACCCCAATGTATAATGCTACTGGCTCTGATGGCTTGCGGAAATGGGTTAGTGTTGGTGATGCGTTATCCGATTTACCCGACCCCGACAAGCCCCATACTGTTCCAAACCATGATTATTCAAAGTATAAATTGCGTTTTAATGGCTATATCGGACATAGGACGATTGACCCATTAAAGCCTGCACCGACCGTTACGGCTCGTGGTGATGATAAAGGCGGCGTTGTTGTTCTTCATCACCCAAGCAACCAACGGCGTATGTCATGCCGTGAACTTGCAACTGTTCAAAGTTTCCCAACTGACTTTGCATTTATGGGCAATCGTTCATCGGTGTATCGGCAAATCGGCAATGCTGTTCCGCCGTTGTTGGCTTATGCCGTGGCAAAACAATTCGATGCAGTGATTGGAGAATAAGATTATATGTTGGCTCAAAATTTCATTCCGAAAAAACCGTTTCCCGATTTCAAATGGAAATGGGCAAGTTTTGCACCCTCGGAGGGACTAAACGACCCTGTTGTTTTGTTGGGTGTGCTTTTTCGTATGCACAAATTAGAGCCATTAAGGGTAAGATTTAGCTCTGATGAATTTGCACAAGAAATGCGTGAACTCTCAAAAGATATAAAAGATTCTGGAATTGTAGATTACAATGGAAACAGCATAAATTTGGAACGAACCCCAGAACGAAATCTTATCCGTAATTCTGGACAATATTGGAAAGCAGTAGGATTACTTGCTGACACAAGAGGTGAGATTCGACTTACTGATTTTGGGCGGCGAGTAGCAGAACATGATGTTTCGCAAACGGAGTTTGCGGCTATAACAGTACAGACATTCAAACTACCCAACGCAAAAATCCATAATACTGATGAACGTAAGTTATGGGCTGACAATGGTCTTTCGTTCTATCCCCTTCGTTTATTACTCTCGATTCTTCGTGAATTAAACGAAAATGGGCAGGGTTATATCACGACAGAGGAACTCGTTAGAATAATTATTCCGTTATCGGGGTGCAAAGCGGAAGTTTCAGATTATGTCAATTTCATTTTATGGTTTCGGGCTAAAATCATAACTTTAATTGGTTGGCCTGATTGTACGCCCGGCGCAAATGACCTCCGTATTGCGAGGGAGTATTTGCTATTTTTATCGCACTACGGTTATATAAATCGCATAGAACAAAACACCCGAATGGACGAGCAGTATCTTTATAATGACGAGTTAGATGCTGAAATTACCGCTATTCTTGCTGAACAACCCAAAGACGAATCATTGCAACAAGCTGTTGACCGTATTCGTGTTGCTGATGTTGCATCAGATATTGAGAGAAAGCGCGTCGAAAGCTCCCGCAGAAGTAGACCTAACCAAGCACGTTTCCGCAAAGAAGTTCTTGCGGCTTATGAGCGTTGCGTTATTACTAATGTAATGATGCCCGAAGTGCTTGAAGCTGCACACATCAAACCTTATAAATACAATGGAGAAGATACCGTGGCAAATGGTTTTCCCATGCGTATGGATATTCATTTGTTGTTCGATGCAGGGCATTTGCGGATTTCTGTTGAGGGGCAAATTGAATTATCAAATCGGGCAAGATTGGATTATGGAGCAACCGTGCCGCCACGAATTTACTTGCCCGATTTTACAAGCCGAGAGTTTTTACGTTGGCGATGGGAGAACTATAATGGTTTATAATTTCATCTTACGCTTTGTGGTAAATCGCAAGAATACAATAAGTTAATTTTTAGAGGGTGGGATTTAATTGAGTGAAATGAAGGTGTATTTTTCAGACTTTTTCGACATTGACGAGGACGTTGTAGAAAGTTATGGTGCAGTCAATATTTCGTTAATTAACGACCTGCCTTTGTTTATTGACCCGTTTTTATTGTTTAATAGTGATAAGGAAGAATACAAGAATATCCACCAGTCCATTATTAGGTATTTGCTTTTTTTGAAAAAAACAGCGGGTGAAAGTTACGAAATCCCAAAGGGTATGCTCCGTGCATGGTATCATTTTCCAGAAGTAAGGCAGACATGGTTAGGGTTCAGCTTATCTGGAAATTCTGGGCATGGTTTGGGTGATGATTTTGCAGACAACTTATATCACGGTTTAAGAACTACATTTAGTGATTTCGGAAATGAATCTGTGCCGAAAAGCCCCCACCTTGAAAAACTTTGTCTTATAAGTCCATTAGTCGGCAGGGATAAAATAAGTGATTTTACAACAAACTTTGCAAAAGAGTATTTATTGAATTACAATCAAAATTTTGCAAAGCTGTACTTGGAGCAATCTCAATGCAAAGAGTTCTCAATCCCCAAAGTATGTTTTGATTACCAAATGGGAAAATGGCATACTAAAAAATTTACATTGCCGTATTTTAACGGTGACTTCGTACTTTTGACTCCGAGAGACATGCTTACAAGAGATGATACATTTATCAATCGTGCAGATATGATACGAAATCTCGAAAACATTGCACCATCTGTTGAAGATGCAACATTGCGTTTTGAGTTAAACAATTATTTTATGAATGTTTTAACGCGAAAAACAAAAGAAATCCCAAAAAAAGAAAAAAACGATGCCGCAATTCGGCTCATCATGCAGTTTCCCGAACTAATTGATTATTATTTGAAATATAAAGAGGATAATGAACATGAAGCGACTTCCATTAGTACAGAAGCCGTCCGCACAGTTACATTGTTGTTTAATAAGCAACTTCAAGCATTAGTATCGTTATTGCATAAAAATACAGACTTTTATTCGGAGCAAGTGAGTTCGCATGAAGCCACATATAACCGTGTAATATTCCTCAAACGTGTAATTGAAGATATGGACGGATATAGGCTGTTTTATGTTGACGGAAAACCTGTGAAGCGTGAGGCCGACTTACAAGTAATGTATCGTTTGGTATGGTTTGCTTCTGACTTCGATGTCAATCGTGAAGTAAATAATGGTAGAGGTCCGGTTGATTTCAAAATTTCCAAGGGTTCAAAAGATGTTTCACTTGTAGAATTTAAGTTAGCATCAAATTCAAAACTTAAAAACAACCTTGCGAAACAAGTAGAAATTTACCAAAAAGCTAATGCAACAAATTACGCAATCAAGGTGATTCTGTATTTTTCTGATGCCGAGTATGCTCGTGCAACATCAATAATCAATGAACTGGGATTGAGTGGGAATAAGGATATTGTGCTTATTGATGCAAGAAATGAAAAGGTGTCGGCTTCTAATGTAAAACTATGAATCCAAGAGGGGTGAGAGATAAACCATTGGTTGGCTTATCTCTCGGTTGATTGTGCCCACTTATGCGTAGGTCGCTCTCTCTGATGCTTTTTCCGAATAACATCATAAACCCGCAAACGGAATTTATCCACTTGGGTTACTTTGGTGCCCCCCTTCCCAGTTTGCCGGACAGAAAAACAACCTGTAAACTGGAAAGGAAAGGAGGTAGGATATTGTAATATTCCCGATAAAGCGTATCTTTCTCGGGGGTTTTATCGGAAAGCTCATTTTGCCATTTTGTAATCGGCGGTAGCTTTTTCGGGTCGAAACGGTCTTGCAAGACATCGCGCAAACATTTCTCGGCATTGGCGAATTGGGCAAGCTCGGAGCGGTAAATTTCGTGATACTCATTAACGGCGGAGAGTGCCTTGTTCGCCTTGCGTTCTGCACCGAAGTCTGTGGATTTTTGGCGGCTTCATATTCGGAATACAGGCTCTCGTATTTACGCTTGTGTTTACGGTATTTCTTGAAATTGTCGCTGTGGCGAAGATGCTCATGTAGGGTGTCAATTCTACGTTCAGCCTTTTTAGTTTGTCACATATGGGTTTCGTATTTTCTGCAAAAAAAGCACGCCTTGAATGGACACACAAGGACGTGCTTGAAATAAAATCATAATCTTGCGGTGTTGGTGTTGCCCACGGTTGGCCTCTCTACCGGGACCCTTCATGGTATACACGTCTGTACAAGCGGCTTTTTGGCCGTGGAAATCCCCGTGTAGTGCATGAACGGCAAATCGGCGGTTCCGGGTGGATAATCAAGGGGCTTGGCTTTGAAAGGGACAAACCGCACCGCCACCGCCACGCGTGTGAATATACGCGGTACCGGCTTGGTTTTTACAAGTCCAAGGCATGAAAATCCTATGTTGCCCGAGGGGGGTGCCCTCTTGGCTTGGGCGTATAGTACAACAAAGCAACCGGACATTTGTTCAGAAAATGTCTGAGAATTTGTCCGGTTGTTTTCTGGGCATTGCGCGCGGCACTGCCATTTCCGTAACCCGGGTGCCAATATGTTTCGGCTATATATCTGTATTTTCGCCATCTTTCTTGTTTGACGGCATGTCTTTCAAGGACTATAATTTACCACAGCAAAATACATGGGAGATGAAAAGATGCGATACATAATCAAGCGGGACAATCGAGAGGTGCTTTTTGACGAGCATAAGATTACGGCTTGTATTGAGAAGGTTTTCGCGGCGATTAACGGCGAAGCGGGGGTGGACAGGCTTTTGCCCATTACCCTTACGCTGGAGGTGCTGAAGAAGCTGGACGCGGTATATGGCGGCAGGGACTTTAATGTGGAGAATGTGCAGGACCTGGTGGAAGAGGTGCTGATAGAGGGCGGATTTTCCAAGGCGGCCAAGGCGTATATTTTGTACCGGAACAAGCGGACCCATATACGGGAGGCGCGGTCGGAGCTCATGGACGCGGTGGCGGAAATCGTGAAGGAGACCAGCCGCTCCAACGCCAACGTGGGGCATTCGCCCTCTGCCAAGGTATTGCAGATTTCCGAGGCGGCCAGCAAGAATTATTATTTGAACCGGGTATTGCCCCCCGAGCAAGCCCAGGCGCATATAGAGGGGGATATCCATATCCATGATTTGTCCTGGTATGGTAAGACGCTGACCTGTGTGCAGATTCCTCTGGGGCGGATGCTTCGCGCCGGGTTTAGCAACGGCCATGGTTATATCAAGACGCCCAAGAGCATACGGACGGCGGCGGCCTTGGCGGCCATTATCTTGCAAAGCAACCAGAACGATATGCACGGCGGCCAGAGCTTCGCCTATTTCGACCGGGACTTGGCCCATTTCGTCGAGGTGGAATTTGCGCGGCAGGAGCGGATGCTTCGCTCGGCTTTGCACGCGTTGAACCTCTCCGCCAGCGACGAGGGGGACATGGAGGAGCTGATTGAAAAGTGCACCTACGAGGAAACCTTCCAGGCCATGGAGGGCTTCATTTATAATTTGAATACCATGCATTCGCGTGCCGGGGCCCAGGTGCCCTTTTCCAGCATCAACCTGGGGACGGACACCAGCCGGGGCGGGCGTATGATTACCGAGTGCTTCTTGAAGGCGTATGAGAACGGGCTGGGGCGTGGCGAAACCCCCATGTTCCCCAATATCTGCTTCAAAATTAAGGACGGGGTGAACTTTGACCCGGCGGACCCGAATTACGATTTGTTCCAGCAGGCCATGCTGACGGCCTGTAAGCGGCTTATGCCCACCTTCTCCTTCCAGGATGCCAGCTTCAACGCCATATATGGCAAGGAGGAAGTGGGGTATATGGGGTGCCGCACCCGGGTTATCGCCAACATCAACGGCCCGGCGGAAACCGACGGGCGGGGGAATTTGAGCTTCTCCACCATTAATTTGCCCCGGCTGGGCATCCGCGCCAAGCAGGACATGCCGGACTTTTGGCGGCGGCTGGACGAGGTGCTGGATTTTATCATCAAGCAGCTATTGACCCGGTATGAAATGCAGAAGAACCTTCGGGTGAAGGACTTCCCCTTCCTCATGGGGCAGAAGCTGTATATGGACAGCGATAAGCTGGGCCCGGACGACGCCATCGAAAGCGCGGCGAAGCACGGTACGTTGAGTGTGGGCTTCGTGGGCTTGGCGGAATGCCTTGTGGCCCTTACGGGGAAGCACCATGGAGAGAACCCCGGCTCCCAGGCGTTGGGGATTTCCATTATCAGCCACATGCGACGCCGCTGTGACGAGGCCAGCCAGAAGCATTCCATGAACATCACTTTGCTGGCCACCCCCGCAGAAGAAACCACCGGGCGGCTTATCCGTTCCGACGAGGAGCGGTTTGGCAAAATCCCCGGCGTCACCGACAAGAAATGGTACACCAACTCCTTCCACGTGCCGGTGGAATATAAAATTACCGCCCTGGAGAAAATAGCCACCGAGGGACCCTATCACAAGTATTGCAACGCGGGGCACATCTCCTATGTGGAGCTGGTGAGCGCGCCGGATATGAACATCGAGGTCTTTGAGGATTTGCTCCGCGCCATGGGCGAGGCGGACATGGGCTATACCGCCATCAATTTCCCCGTGGACATCTGCAAGGAATGCGGCCAAAGCGGTTTGCTCAACGACGAGAAATGCACCCGTTGCGGCAGTGTCAACATCAGCCGGGTGCGGCGCATTACGGGCTATCTGTCCACTTTGGACCGCTTCAACGACAGCAAGAAGGCAGAAGAACAAAACCGGGAGAAGCACGAGGTATAAGCATATATGCGTTTATCGGGCTTTACGTATGAAAGCATTGTGGACGGGCCGGGCATACGGGTGGTACTTTTCGTGCAGGGCTGTCTTTGCGCCTGTAAGCATTGCCACAACCCCGAAAGCTGGCCCCTGGACGGCGGACAGGAATATTCCGTGCGTGAGCTCATTAAAATGGTGAAAAAGCCGGGCCCCGGGCGCAAGCGTATCCGGGGCGTTACCTTTTCCGGCGGCGAGCCCTTCCTGCAAGCGGGGGAGCTGGCGCAAATTGCCATTGAGGCCAAGCGCACTGGCTGGGATGTCTGCACCTTCACCGGCTATACCTACGAGGAATTGCTTGAACGCGAGGACCCGGACATCCAGGCCCTGCTGAAGCATACGGACTATCTCGTTGACGGGCCCTATATCCACGAAAAACGCGAAATAGGGCTGAAGTTCCGCGGCTCCACCAACCAGCGCGTAATCGACATGGAACGAACCCGCAAAACCGGAAAAGTTTCACTGTATTATGGCACGTAGCACCCATTCATCATCCATTCTGGAAAGGAAGATTCCCATGAAATTTTCTCAAATGTCCTACACCCGGCCCGAATACGAGGCCACACAGGCCAAGCTGGAGGATTTGTTGCAACGCTTTAAGCAAGCGAAAAGCGCGGATGAAGCCTTTGCGGTGTACAAGGAGTATGATGCCGCCGACAGGGAGTTTATGTCTTTGTTCTCCATCAGCAACATCCGGCACACTTTGGACGCAAACGACGCCTTCTATGACGCGGAGAAGGCGTATTTCAACGAGATGCTCCCCAAGCTACAGCCCATGACCCAGGCATTTACCCAGGCGTTGTTGGATTCCCCCTTCCGCGCCGAGCTGGAAAAGGCGTGGGGGACCCTCCTTTTTGACAACGCGGAAATCGCGCTCAAGACCTTCAAGCCGGAAATCGTGCCAGACTTGCAGGAGGAGAATAAACTGCGTAGCGAGTACGACAAGCTTATCGCCTCGGCGCAAATTGAATTTGACGGCAAGGTGCTGACCTTGGCCCAGATACGCCCCTACAGCGAGAGCCCCGACCGGGAAGTTCGCAAGGCCGCCATCATGGCCACGGGCAATTGGTATATGGCCAACACGGAAAAGCTGGACAGTATTTTCGACGAGCTGGTGAAAATCCGTACCCGCATCGCCAAGAAGCTGGGCCACGAGTCCTTCACCCAGGTGGGCTATTACCGGATGCAACGCAACTGCTACGGCACGGAGCAGGTGGCCAAGTTCCGGGAAGGGGTAATCCAATACATCGTGCCCGTGGCACAGCGGCTCAAGAAGGAGCAAGCCCGGCGTATCGGCCTGTCGGATTTGAAAATATATGACGACGATATCGAATATCTGGAGGGCAATGCCAAGCCCGTGGGCACCCCCCAGGATATCTTCGCCCATGGGAAGAAAATGTACCACGAGCTATCCGGGGAGACGGCGGAGTTTATTGATTTCATGCTGGAAAATGAATTGTTTGACGTGCTGACCCGCCCCGGCAAGCGCGCCGGCGGGTATTGCTCCTATATCCCCCGCCATAAGGCACCCTTTATTTTTGCCAATTTCAACGGGACATCGGCGGATATTGATGTGCTGACCCATGAAGCGGGCCATGCCTTTGCCGTATATCTGGCCAAGGACATTTATCCGTCCATTTTGATGCGCTATTCCATGGAAACCGCGGAAATCCATTCCATGGCCATGGAATTTTTTACCTGGCCCTGGATGGAGGGCTTCTTCGGCGACGCCACGAAAAAATACTACCAGTCCCATCTGGGTAGCGCGCTGACCTTCATCCCCTATGGCACCATGGTGGACGAATTTCAGCACCATATATATGACAAGCCCGGGATGACCCCCGCGGCGCGCAACGCCCTGTGGCTGGAGCTGGAGGCCAGGTACCGCCCCTGGCTGGATATGGACGATATGCCCTTCTATGGCGAGGGCCGCCGTTGGCAAGCCCAGGGCCATATTTATAGGATGCCCTTCTATTATATTGATTACTGCCTTGCGCAGATTATGGCTCTGTCCTTCTGGGCCCAGGCGCAAAAGGATAGGGAGGCGGCCTGGGCGAAATACCGCAGGCTGGTGGGCTTTGCGGGGACGAAGACATTTTTGGAGTTGCTTGCCGACGCCGGGTTGCCCAGCCCCTTCGTGCCGGACAATGTAAAAACCGTGGCAGACGCGGCGGTGGCGTGGCTGGACGCCCAATAATATAGTATACTCCGTATATGATTGACGTCGCCTTAGTGGGCACCGGAGGCATGATGCCTTTGCCGGGCCGCTTTTTATCCTCCATGATTTGCCGGGTCAACGGGCGCATGATGCTCTTTGACTGCGGCGAGGGCACCCAGGTTTCTTTGCGGATGCTGGGCTGGGGGTTCAAACAAATTGACATGATTTGCTTCACCCACTTCCACGGCGACCATATATCCGGGTTGCCGGGGCTGTTGCTGACCATGGCCAACGCCGAGCGTACCGAGCCGCTGATGCTTTTTGGCCCGGCGGGGCTGGCGAAAATCGTGGGGCATCTGTGCGTAATCGCCCAGGATTTGCCCTTCAAGCTGGAGTTCCACGAGTTGAACCCCCGCACCCCCCATATATATAATGAAGACATGCTACGCATGGATGCCCTGCCCCTCAACCACCGCGCTCCCTGCTTCGCCTACAGCGTGGCGTTGCTCCGGCGGGGCAAATTTGACCCGGAGCGGGCCCGGGCCCAAAATATTCCGCTACAGCTTTGGGGGCCCTTGCAAAGACAAAATGACGCGGACATCGTATATGAAAATAAACGCTACACCAGCGACATGGTGCTGGGCGCGCCCCGCAAGGGGTTGAAGCTGGTTTTCTGCACCGACACGCGCCCGGTGGCGGCCTTGCCGGATTTCGCCCGGGACGCGGATTTGCTTATCTGCGAGGGGCTCTACGGCGACCCCGAAAAGCAACAAAAGGCCGCCGCCCATATGCACATGACCTTCCGGGAGGCCGCAAAAATCGCCCGCAAGGCCAACGCACGGGAGCTGTGGCTGACCCATTTCAGCCCCGCCGTCCCCGACCCGTGGAACTACCTTTCCCACGCCACAGCTATTTTCCCCAACAGCCTTACGGGGAAGGACCGTATGACCAAGACCTTGAAATTTGAGGAGTAGCCGATGCCGGAAAAAGACCTGCGCACCGACATGGAGCTAATCGAATCCTGCCTGGCCGGAAACCAAGATGACTTTACCGAGCTTGTGAATCGGTACAAGAACTTGGTCTATTCCATTATCCTCCGGCAAACCCGGGACACGGAAGAGGCCAACGATTATGCCCAGGATGTGTTCCTCAAGGTGTACAGGAATCTGCGCAGTTATACCCCGGCCTTCAAATTCAGTACCTGGGTCATGCGTATCACCGGCAACCATATCATCGACCAGCACCGGAAAAAGAAGGCCGAAACCGTCCCCTTTGAGCCGCACATGGCCGAGGGCGCGGGCCAGCCCCGGGAGGCTTCCCCCGAGACGCAATACCTGCAACGCGAGCAAGCCGAGCGCGTGCAAAAAATTGTGGCCGACCTGCCCGAAATGTACCGGGTGCCCGTGGTGCTGTACCACCAGCAGGATATGAGCTACCAGGAAATTGCCGAGGTTATCGGCGAGCCCCTTTCGAAGGTGAAGAACCGCATCTTCAGGGGGCGTAAATTGCTGAAGGAAATGCTGACGGCCCGGCCGTGAAAGCATATAAGGAGGACATTATGGACTGCCTAAAAGCAGAAACCGCCATGATGCACTATATCGAAAAAACCTTGAAGCCCACGGATGCCCGGGATTTGGCCTTGCATGTGATGGGGTGCCCCCCCTGCCGGGAGCTGTACCTTGTGCTGGACGACTCGGCGGACATGCTGGCCGCCCCAGCCCAGGAGGCCCCGGAGTGCTTCACCCAGGAGGTAATGGCGCAGGTGCGCGCCCTTCCCGCCTACGCTCCCGCCGCCGGAAACGCGGTGCTTCGCATACTCTGGGGGCTGAGCGGCATCGTGATGGGTGTGGCTTTGCTCTTCGCCCTCAATCCCCATTGGCTGGAGGGCACGGCGGTGCAATACGCCTTTACCGCCATGGTTGCCTTCTTTGGGGATGTATCGGCGTGGCTGGGGCAAGTGGAAATTACCCACGCGCTGATTAATTCGGGGCTGGGCATTGCGGCTCTGGTATTCGCCGCCCTTATCGCCGCCTTGCTCTATGGCTTGCATCGCGGGGAAGGCACAGGGCACAAGAGCGTCAACGCATGAAAATTTTGGGTATCGAAACCAGTTGTGATGAAACGTCCGCCGCCGTGGTAGAAAACGGTCGGCGGATTCTTTCTAATGTCATCGCTTCCCAGGTTGAGCTCCACGCGCCCTTTGGCGGCGTGGTGCCGGAACTGGCCGCACGGCGGCATATCGAAGCGGTGGGCTACATAGTGGACGAGGCCCTGGCCCAAGCCGGGGTGGAGCTGAAGGACATAGACGCCTACGCCGTGGCCAACGGGCCGGGGCTGGTGGGCGCGTTGCTGGTGGGGGTGAACTACGCCAAGGGGCTGGCCTTCGCCCAAAAAAAGCCCCTGGTGGGGGTGCATCACATCGAGGCCCATGTATGCGCGAATTATTTGACAGAGCCCCCGCTCTCCCCGCCCTTTTTGTCGCTGGTGGTATCCGGGGGGCATACGATATTGTTGGCGGTGGAGGATTATAATGTCTTCCGCGTGCTGGGGGGAACCCTGGACGACGCGGCGGGGGAAGCCTTTGACAAGGTGGCCCGGGTGCTGGGGCTGCCCTTTCCCGGTGGGCCGGAGGTGGACAAGGTGGCGCGGGGCGGGAATCCGCTGGCCATTGCCTTTCCCCGGGCAAGGGTAGGTGCCTTTGAGTTTAGCTTTAGCGGATTGAAAACCGCAGTGATGCAGTATATGGCGAAGCACCCGGATTGCGATATAGCGGATGTGGCCGCTTCCTTCCAGCAAGCTGTGGTGGATGTGCTGGTGGCGGGGGCCGTGAAGGCGGCGCGGGAACTAAGATACACAAATATCGCCCTGGCCGGGGGGGTGGCGTGCAACCGGGCTTTGCGCACCGCAATGGAAGCGGCTTGTGAAGTGAATCACCTACGCTTGCATATGCCGCCGCCGGTGCTTTGCACCGACAACGCCGCCATGATAGCGGCGCGGGGGCATACCATGTTGCCGGGGGACGGCTGGGATTTGGACGTTTTCCCGGGGCGGATGGTGTAGCCATGCCCCTTGCTCAACTGGTTTTGCTGGCGGTGGGCCTTTCCATGGATGCCTTCGCCGTGGCGGTGACGCTGGGGCTGGGTATCCATGGCGGGGCGTCGGGCGGGGGGACCTTGCGCAGGTCTGTGGTGGTGGGCGCGTATTTCGGCTTTTTCCAAGCCCTGATGCCGCTGATTGGCTTTTTCGCGGCGCGTAGCTTCGCCCAATACATCATGGCCTTTGACCGGTATGTCGTGTTCGCGTTGCTTGCTTTCCTCGGCGGCAAGATGATATATTCCGCCTTCAAAAGCGACCCCGACACACGTGCGGATACCCTGTCGCCACACATCATGCTCCCCTTTGCCTTGGCTACCAGCATCGACGCCCTGGCAGTGGGGATTTCCTTCGCGTTTCTATACGTAAACATAACGGTCGCCGTAATACTGATTGGCGTGATTACCTTTGGCGTTTCCGCCGTGGGGGTGAAAATCGGCAGCGTCTTCGGCGAAAGGTTCAAAACAAAGGCCACCGTGGCAGGGGGGCTGATACTGATTTTGATTGGCTTGCGGGTTCTGTTGCAATAAAGTGAAGCCGATTAAAGCGGAAGCCGACTGCCTGGCCCGCGCACTGTATGAAATGAACCGTGGGAAGTTCCGTCGGAGCGATTGCGCGAAATTCGCCCGAATGGGGCCAGCGGCGGCGTAGCGCAGTCGTGCCACCAATGCAAGCGGGAACGTTCCCGCGTCACTGGTGTTCGCTTCGCTCACAATCGTTGTGCGGGAAGTTCCCGCGCATTTGTGGCGCACTGCGCCGCCGCTGGCCCCATTCGGGCGAATTTCGTGTACAAGCGATGACGGAAGCTTCCCGGCGGTTCGCTTCGCACGGTACGCGGGCCGGGCAGTAGGCTTCCAATTTAATCGGCTATACTTTTACAACGCCTCTAACAAGCGCAATAAAAATGTCCATACCCGTTGTGTGGAGGAGATGGAGAGCCGTTCGTCCGGTGTGTGCAGGTCGAAGGTATCCGGCCCCAGGGATACGACGTCCAGCCCCGGCAGTTTTTCGGCCAGAATGCCGCACTCCAGCCCCACGTGAAGGGCCGTGACCGTGGGCTTTTCGCCGTTTTGCTTCTCGTAGCAAGCCACTACGGTTTTCAGCAGTTCCGAGTCCGGGTTGAAGGCCCAGGCGGGACTGCGCTGGATGAAGCGGGTTCGCGCTTCGGTGCGGCTGGCCAGTGCCCGGATTTGCTGTTCCATGCGGCTCAGGTGATTTTGCGTGGCTCCACGGGGGAAGCAGGAAATCCGCACCGCGTCCTTTTGGGTTTCCAGCACGCCCAGGTTGCAGGAGGCCGCCACCACGCCCGGCATCTCCTGGCTCATGGACTGCACGCCGTTGGGCAACAGTAGCAAAGAGGCGATGAGTTTATCCGAGCTGTTGGCGGCGAAAAGGCGGGCGGGCAAGGGCGCGCTTTCGCAGGTAATTTTCAGCCCCGGCTCGGTGGCCTTGTACATATCTTTGAAAGAGCGGAAGCATTCCTCCACCTGGGCCAGCATGGCCGAGGCGTGCGCCTGGGGCACGAGAATCTCCGCGAGAGCCTCCCGGGGGATGGCGTTCAGCTTCATGCCTCCATGGGCCTTGGCCAAGCGGATTTTACAATCCTTTTCCAGCGCGGCCAGCACACAGCCCAAAATCACCAAGGCGTTGCCCCGGCCCTTGTGGATGTCCGCGCCGGAGTGCCCGCCGTGCAGGCCCTTTATGGTGAGGGTGAAGGCGGCCATATCCTGGGGCACGGCTTCGAAGGACAGGGGCAGGTCGTATTCCACCGTCACCCCCGCCGCGCAACCGATAGTAATGGTACGCTCCTTGCTGGAATCCAAATTGAGCATCCGCGTGGCGGAGAAAAGCTTCGCGTCCAGCCCTTCCGCGCCGGCCATGCCGGTTTCCTCTTCCACGGTGAGCACCATTTCCAGCGGGGGGTGCTGGAGGCTCTTGTCCTCCAGAATTGCCATGCACAGGGCCACCGCCGTGCCGTTGTCCGCGCCCAAGGTGGTGCCTTCGGCACGGACAAAATCGCCGTCCACCACCAGCTTCAGCGGGTCCGTCATAAAATCATGGGCCGTTCCCGCGTTCTTTTCGCACACCATGTCCAGATGGCCCTGCAAAATAACCGCCGGGCGGCTTTCGTGCCCCGGGCTGGCGGGCTTGTAGATAATCAGGTTTTGCAACGAATCCTGTACCACTTTGTAGCCCAGGTTGCGGGCGAAGCCGGCCACGAAATCGCTTACGGCTTTCTCGTTGCCCGAGCCCCGGGGGATTTGGCTGATGGCCTCGAAGTGGGTGAAGAAGGCTTGGGGTTGCAGGTTTGCTAATACCATGTGAATCGCTCCTTATTCCTGTAGGGTTTTCGTACGGGGAAATATTATTCATGTGGGCGTCCTGTGAAGATGAAAACCGTGGGACTCCGTCCCACACCCTGCAAACTTTTTGAAAAAAGTTTGACAAAAACTATCTTTTTCTTCACAAGACAGCCCCATACCACGGAACATGCTACCGCAAATAATCTTTGGCGTCAAAAAATATGGCCATCCAATCATCAAGCGACGAGTACGAGCGCGGGCATTGCCCCAGCCCCGCGTCCTATGTCAATTGGATGGCACAAAATTTTTTCTCCAAGTACCTTGCATAAAATTATACCGTGTGATAATATGTACATAACAACGCCGGGAACCATCAAAGGAGGTGAAGCATTGAGTATCCAATTGAAGAAAGGCACCCTGGAGCTATGTGTGTTGAGTTTGTTGTCGAAGGCTGACCGCTACGGCTTCGAGCTGGTTGGGGCCATATCGGCGGAAATCGTTATTTCCGAAGGCACGATTTACCCCCTGCTGAAGCGCATCAAGGACGAGGGCTACGTCAGCACCTATTTGCAGGAATCCTCGGAGGGCCCGCCCCGGAAATATTACCGGATTACCGACTATGGGCGCACCACATTGAAGACCCTGGAAGCCGAATGGAAAAGCATCGTAAAGGGCATCGAAAATATTTTGGCGCAAAACGCGCCCAATTGAGAGGAAGAATTTCATGAGAAAACAGGAATTTATCAGTGAGCTGAAGCGGGAGCTCTCCCATGCGCCCGCCCACATTCGGGAGGAGATTTTGGCCGACATCAGCGAGCATTTCACCGAGGCGATTTCCCAAGGGATGACCGAGGAGGAGGTGTGCCGCAATTTGGGCCAGCCCGGCACCATCGCCGCCCAGGTATTGGAGGAATACGGGGAAACCCGCCAAAACGGCGAGGAGGCAAGCGGCTTCGAGCAGGTTTTCGAGGGTATTGGCAACGCGATTAGCGGCATTGCCCGGCAGTTTACCGGCACGGGGGATACCGGCCACGACATCGACATCGACCAGTCCTTCCCGGACATCAGTCGCATTAGCGTTAAAATGGCGGGGAGCAAAATCCGTCTCGTCCCGGCGGCTGACGGCATGTGCCGCGTTACCATCCGTGGGCGTTGCCGGTACTATGGCTTCACCGTGGAAAACGAAGGCGGCACGCTGACGGTGCGCGAGGAGAAGCCTGTAATCCGCTTCGAGCTGTTCCGCTTTAAGTCCACTTTGGTGACGACGGTGTACGTCCCCGGCCAGTTTGCGGGGAAAATCAAGGTCCGTTCGGCCCTGGGGGATATTTCTGCCACCGACATCAGCGGCCAGCTCAACCTCGAAACCGCTGCGGGGAATATAAACGTGGAGAACCACAAGGGCAAGGAAATGCGCATTTCCACTGCCGCCGGGAACGCTACCGTAAACATGGCGGGCCAGTGTATCGAAGACGTGCGCATTTCCACGGCGGCGGGCAATGCGCGAATCATCGCCGAGGAAACAGGCCGCCTGAAGCTGGATTCCGCCGCCGGCAACGTGGACGCAAAAATAACCCGCCTAAGCGGGGAAACGAAAATTTCCACTGCGGCGGGCTCTGCGGAAATCACCGCCTACGAGGTAGCGGGGGATGTGGATATCTCCACTGCGGCGGGCATTGTGAAAATATTTTTACCTATGGACGTAAACTGCCGCATCGACGCCCGGAAGCCCGGCATCGGCTCCCTCAGCAACGAATTGACGGGCAACCCCCATTCGCCCCATACCCTGCGCGCCAGCAGTGGGGTGGGCTCCATCAAACTGAAAGCTATTTAAGCGTTACTACTGTTACCCCTGTTTCTCCTTCGCCATATTTGCCCAAGCGGTACTCCTTTACATGGGGGTGCCGTTTTAGCTGGGCGTGGATGGCGGCGCGTACCGCGCCTGTCCCCTTGCCGTGGATGAGGGTCACGGTGGATAGGCTGGCCAGGAAGGCGTCGTCCAGATATTTGTCCGCTTTTTCCACGGCTTCCTCGGGGGTCATGCCGCGCAAGTCCATTTCCGGTGAAATGTGCAAGGACTTCGTCATCCGGGAGCCGGAATGCCCTGCCGTGCCGAATCTGCCAAAATCCTTTTCCGGGCTTTCCGGGGCCAGGGAGAGGTCGGCCAGGGGTACCTTCATCTGCATGATGCCCGCCTGTACCAGCACCTCCCCGGCGGCGTTGGGCACAACGAGAACGGTCCCATCCTGGTTGAAGGAATGGATGTGCACCCTGTCCCCCTTGCGCAAATTGGCGGGTGGGGTGCGGTGGGGCTTTTCGGCCTTGCCCAGGGCGGCCTCCATTTCGGCCTCCATGGTGCCCAAAGTATCCCGGACGCTCTGCCTTGCGGCTTCGAGGTCCTTGGCCGTGGAAATGCTCCTGCGCATTTCCGAAAGCAAAGCCTCCGCGTCCAGCTTGGCCTTGCGCAGGGTCTCCTGGGCTTCGGCGCGGGCGGTGGCCAGGATTTTTTCCCGCTGGGTAGTCAGCTTTTCCTTTTGTCGCTCGGTTTCGGCCCGGAGGGTCTCCGCCTCCCGGCGATAGGACTCCGCCCGCTCCTGCTCCAGAATGGCTTGCTTTTTCCCCGCCTCCAGGTCGGTGATTAAGTCCTCGAAGCGGGCGTCCTTCTGGGAGAGGACATTTCTGGCGTCGTCGATGATATCCTCTTGCAAGCCCAGCCGCTGGGCGATGGCGAAGGCGTTGGATTTGCCGGGGATGCCGATGAGCAAACGGTAGGTGGGCCGCAAGGTCTCCACATCGAACTCACAGCTTGCGTTTTCCACGCCGGGGGTGGACAGCGCGTAGAGCTTCAGCTCGCTGTAGTGGGTGGTTATCACCGTGGGTATGCCGTGGGATTTCAGATATTGCAAGATGGCGATGGCCAACGCCGCCCCCTCGGTGGGGTCGGTGCCCGCGCCCAGCTCGTCCAGCAAAACCAGCGCGTTCATGCCGGTGCCAATCTGCCCCAGTATCCCCACGATATTGCTCATATGGGAGGAGAAGGTGCTCAGGCTCTGCTCGATGCTCTGCTCGTCGCCGATGTCGGCGAAGACTTCATCGAAAACAGAAAGCGCGCTATTGTCAAAGGCCGGAATGTGCAAGCCCGCCTGTCCCATGCAGGTAAACAGGCCGATGGTCTTCAATGTCACGGTTTTGCCCCCGGTATTGGGCCCGGTGATGAGCAGTAAAGTAAAATCCCTGCCCAGGTAAATATCCGTGGGCACCACCCGGTCGGCGTTGAGCAAAGGATGCCGCCCCTTGCGGATGTGTACATAGCCCTGATTGTTGAAAACGGGCTCTGTGGCCTTCATGGCCAGGGCCAGCTCCCCCTTGGCGAAAACAAAATCGAGGTGGGTAAGCTGGCGCGTATTGGCACTCAGCAATTCCCCTTCATCGGCTACAAGGGTGCTCAATTTCATCAGAATCCGTTCTTCCTCCCGCTTCTCCTCGAAGTGGAGCTCTTTTATTTTATTGTTTTGCTGTACCACGGAGAGGGGCTCCATAAACAGCGTCGCCCCCGACGCGCTCTGGTCATGGACCATGCCGGGGAAGGCACCCCGGTGCTCCGCCTTCACCGGTACACAAAACCTATCCCCCCGCAAGGTGACGATGGGGTCCTGCAACATATTTTTGTACGCCTCACTGCGGATGACGCTTTGTAATTGGTCGCGGATTTTATCGTGGGACACGCGGATATTGCGGCGGATATCCGCCAGCTTGGGAGACGCGCTGTCGGCAATCTCCGTGGCGTTTTTAATGCAACGCCCGATTTCGCGCTCCACCGCGTCCGCCGTCATCACCCCATCAAAATAAGGGGCCAGGCAGGTAGCCTCCCCTTTTTCATTTCCATAGGTAATCACCTTGCCGCAGACATACAAGAAATCACACACCTGAAGCAAATCTTCAATGTAGAGCATCCCCCCGGCCACCGCCCGGGCAATGGACTTGCGGATATCCGCAATCCCCCCCAGGGGCAATGTCCCCTTGCGCAAAATAAATCCGGCCGCCGCCGTGGTCTCCCTTTGGGCAATGGTAATGTCCGTCAAGTCCTTCATGGGTACCAGCTCCGCCGCCATTTTCTTCCCCATGGGCGAAACCGCCCGGGCGGCGAGCATTTGCGTTATTTTATAAAATTCCAAGGTATGCAAGGCTTTCGCGTTCATCGTAAACACCCTTCCTTCCCTGGATTATACCCCAACACCGCGAAAGTGTTAAATCCCGCGCACAAAATGCCGATAATCAGTTGAGAAACTACAATAATGTGAGATTTTTATATGAGGTGACTAACATGTTTGGTAATCAGATTCGCTTCACCGGAATGTCCTCCGGGATGGATACGCAAACCATCGTGCAACAGCTCATGCGTGCGGAATCCATGCGTATGGACAGGATGACCCGCCGCAGGCAATTGGCCATGTGGCGGCAGGAGCAGTTCCGCGACATCGCCACCAACCTGCGCACATTCCGTGACGAACACCTGAGCCAAGTCGGGCGCACAAATAATATCATGCGCGCCGCCACCTTCCGGGCATGGGAAACGTCTGTGACCATGAGCGGCATAGCCGACCCCAACAGTGCCCTGCACCGGGGTATCACCGTCACCACCAACCCGGACGCGCAAGCGGGTACCTTCGATTTCCGCGTAAACACTTTGGTGCAAAACGCCGCGATACACGGCCACACTGCGGCCAACCGCGCCGCGCCGCCTTCCGCAACTACCAACGTGGGGGGGGGTACCAACA
>WQSR01000037.1 GCA_009787785.1 Defluviitaleaceae bacterium | reverse complement strand
GTGCGCCCCTGTCGCCGCAACCTCATGCACCTAGCATACCCGCGCCCCCATCGGCACAGCCCCAATCGCCACCCCCCGCGTTGTCATCCCCTCCGCGCATCCCCACAGACATTCCCCCGGACATTCCCCCGGAAAGCCTAAAGATGCTGGAAGGCTTGCTTCAGGACGCACGCAACGCCCATGTATTTTACGCCCATGTAGCCACGGTCGCGCCTCACACCGGTGCGTCTGAATTTTTTATCGCGTTTTCTCAGCAATGTAATACGCAAATCGAGTGCTACCATGGGATGCTGGAAAAATATTTCAACCATAGCTTTACGCCCAGCGAAACGGAAATTAATACGAACCTGCCCTATGAAAACGCGCTGGCCCTTGCCTTGGTTGAAGAAAATAAAGGGATTAACAAGCTGGCTGATTTGCTGTGCGGCTTCGCCCACCCGGAAGCCGAGCGTGCCTTGCAGCGTGTAATTAATAAAAAAATGGCGGGCTATAATCAATTGCAATTATTAGACAGAGAGAAATAGGCTAAAATTACCATTTGTCTTGACTGTATCTCTACACCGCTTTATAATGCCGCGTAGAGGGGAGGTACGTAAGATGCAGAAAACGAAATTGGGCATCTCGGTGGGTTTGTTTGCGGCGGCGATATACTTTGTTGGGCTCACAACCATGACCCCCCTGTTGCTTATCGCGGGCTATGTTTTTGTGGTGGAGGAGGACTTGTGGCTCAAAAAAGCCGCGATACGTGCCGTGGGCATCGTTTTGTTCTTCGCCATTTTATCCTCGTTGCTTGCCATGGCCAGCAATTCCACTTCACTTGTCAATAATTTCATTTTACTTTTCAGGCAAAGCGTAAACCTGACGGACGTAAACCGCGTCATCACCATCACCCAGACCTTGCTCAACATCGTTGAGCGTTTGATTCTGCTGGTTCTGGGCTTTAAGGCGTTAAAGCAACGTACCATCGGGCTGGGCTCTGTGGATAAAACAATAGACGCGAATATGTAAACCCTGCGCACACCGAAGTCACCCCCAAAAAATGGGGGTTCTTATTTGGAAAAAGCCCTTCCCAATTCATTCGTTTTCATATACAATGCAACTAGCGTATGGGAATTTCTCTTGGGAGGACATATATGGCTTACAAAATTGTGGCTGTTGACGATGTACAGCTTAATTTGGACATACTTGCGGCAATCCTCGATACGGAATACGACGTAACCGCCGTAACCTCGGGCGCGCAGGCGTTGGCCCTGATGGCCGAAAATCAACCCGACTTGGTTTTGCTTGACCTCAATATGCCTCAAATGGACGGCTTTGAGATGTTGAGCAAAATGCGCGAAAACCCGGCGATGGAGCGCATCCCCGTTATTTTCGTCACTGCCGAGCAGGAGGATTATTCCGAGGAGAAGGGGTTGAGCCTGGGCGCGGTAGACTACATACGCAAGCCCTATAACTCCAATATTATCCGTATCAAAATCCGCAACCATATCGAGCTGAAAGCCTACCGCGACGATTTGGCGGGCATGGTTGAGGAGCGCACCAAGCAACTGACCGCGTCCCACGAAGCGATTATCATGGGCATGTCTTTGCTGTCTGAATCCCGCGACGGCATCACCGGGGCGCATATCGCCCGCATAAAATCGCAAACCCGATTACTGACCAATAAAATTGCCGAAATGTACCCCGATTTGTTAGACAAGGAGCTTGCCGGGCAAATTACTACATACTCACCCTTGCACGATGTAGGCAAGGTGGCCATCCCCGACAGCGTGTTGAAAAAATCCGGCGGGCTTACCCGTGAGGAATTTGATTTGATGAAGAGCCATACCTGGGGCGGCGGCGATTTGTTGCGCCAGATGGTGGAGTTCCTTGTGGCGGAGCATAGGAAGCCGCTGAAGGTAGCCATCGACATTGCCGAATGCCACCACGAACGCTTTGACGGTACGGGGTACCCAGACGGCTTGGCCGGGGAGGATATCCCCTTCGCGGCGCGGATTGTGGCGTTGCCCGATGTGTATGACGCATTGCGCAGTACCCGGCCATATAAGCGGGGCTTCACCCACGAGGAATCACTGGACATTATTTTAAAAGGCGACGGGCGTACCGACCCCGCGCATTTTGACCCAGTTGTGCTGGAGGCGTTTCGCGCTGTACACGAAGAAATGGCGGATGCCTTTGACACGAACCCGGACCCGCAAATCATACCCAAGTAGCGCAATTGAATCGAATCATAGCCTGTGGTTGTCGCCACGGGCTTTTTTTATGGTATACTGCATGTATTACAATGGAAAAGGGTGGGATTTATGTTTTTTATAGGTATTGATATCGGCACTTCTGCGGTGAAGGGCATTGTTATGAATGAAACAGGGGAGATTCTGCGAACGGTATCGCGGGATTATCCCCTTTATTTATTTGGCGACGGTTGCTCGGAGCAATCGCCGGAGGACTGGTGGGAAATGACTGCCTGTGCCCTGCGGGAGCTCACTGCGGAATATAAGGACATCGCGGCGGTAAGCTTCAGCGGGCAAATGCACGGGCTGGTGGCACTGGATGGGAATGGAAAGGTGCTCCGCCGGGCGATACTGTGGAATGACCAGCGTACCGTGGCTGAGTGCGCGTACCTGAACGATACCGTGGGGCGGGAAGTCCTGCTGGAAAACGCGGCTAATATCGCCCTTACGGGCTTTACCTTGCCCAAGATTTTGTGGGTGAAGAATAACGAGCCGGCACTTTTTGGCCAGATAAAAATGGTGATGCTACCCAAGGATTATATCGCGTACCGGTTGACGGGGGTTGCGGCCACGGATTATTCCGATGCGTCGGGGACACTGTTGCTGGACGTGAAGAAGCAGGACTGGTCGGACAAAATGCTGGAAATCGCCGGGCTGGAGCGTTCCCAGGTGCCCAAGCTGTTCAAATCCTATGAAAGCGTGGGCACGGTAACGGCGGTAGCCGCCAAGGAAACGGGTCTGCCCGAAACCACAAAAGTAATTATCGGCGGCGGCGACCAGGCCGTGGGTGCCATCGGGACCGGTACCGTGGAGGAGGGGACTTGCTCCGTTTCCCTGGGTACGTCGGGGGTGCTGTTCGTAGCCATGGACGAATTTGCCGTGGATACCAGCCCCGCGGCCATACACGCCTTCTGCCACGCCACCGGGCGTTATCACATGATGGGGGTTACGCTGGCGGCGGCGGGTTCGAATAAATGGTGGATGGGGAAGGTTTTGAAAACCGATGACTATAAAAAAGAAGAGAAGGAAATTACCGCCCTCGGGCAGAATAAGGTATATTATCTGCCCTATCTTTCCGGCGAGCGCACCCCCCACAATGACCCGGCGGCACGGGGTGCCTTTGTGGGGATGAGCATGACCACCACCCGCGCCGAAATGACCCAGGCTATGCTGGAAGGCGTGGCCTTTAGCCTGCGGGATGTGCTGACACGCATCCGCGCACTGGGAAAGACCGTGAAAACGGCGCGCATTATCGGCGGCGGAGCCAATAGCCCCCTGTGGTGCCAAATCGTGGCGGATGTGCTGAATGTGCAGGTGCAGAAAATCCACTCCGGCGAGGGCCCGGCCTTGGGCGCGGCTATATTGGCCATGGTGGGTGCGGGAACGTTCCCCACGGTGGAGGATGCCTGTGCCAAAATTATCAAAACCACCGAAACCTTCACCCCCAGCCCCCAAACCGCCGCCGCATATGATAAGCATTACGCCGTTTTCACCGGGCTGTACGAGGCGTTGAAGGACTCGTTTCAAAAGATTTCCGCGATATGATGGGCCATAAAAATATGACGCACCCTGGATTTGGTGAAGGAAGTGAATCGTGAACGATAATCAACGAAAAGACCCAAAGGGGCCTCCCCCGCCCACGCCACGTATGCCGGGCGGCATTATGATGTCGGTGCTGGTCATTGCTACCATTGTCATTGTGTTGCAACTGATTTTTGGCGCGTTGATGGGCGACCGTACCGAGCGGATACAATACAACGAATTTCTGGAGAAGCTGGAGGCCGGGGAAGTGGCCTTGGTGGAGGTTCAGCCCGACCGGTTGATTATTACTTTGGCCGAGCCCGTGGAGGAAGCCGGGGGCTTTACCGTGCGGGTGACGCCCACCCCAGAGCCGGGGGGCGGCTTCTTTGACCGCGCCATGGGCAATGTGATGACCCGCCAGGCCGACCAGGCGGCGGCCCAGGCCGTCGTGGTTTACACGGGCAGAATGCCCGACCCGGAGCTACTGGCCCGCTTGCAACGCCATGGCGTGGAGTACAAGGCGTCGATTCAAACCGTGAATTACTTCTGGATGATTTTGCAATTTCTCCTGCCCTTCTTGCTCATTTTCGGCTTTTTTATTTTGATACGCCGCACCATGAGCGGCATGATGGGCGGGCGCGGCGGCATCATGGGTATCGGCCAATCCAATGCCAAGGTATACATGGAGAAAAAAACCGGTGTTACCTTCAACGATGTGGCCGGGCAGGAAGAGGCTAAGGAAAGCCTGACGGAAATCGTGGATTTCCTGCACAACCCGGATAAATACGTGGCCATCGGCGCGCAACAGCCCAAGGGCGCGCTCCTTGTGGGGCCGCCGGGCACGGGGAAAACCCTCATGGCCAAGGCCGTGGCGGGGGAGGCCAGCGTGGTGTTCTTTTCCCTCTCCGGCTCTGACTTCGTGGAAATGTTCGTGGGGGTGGGCGCGTCCCGGGTTCGGGATTTGTTTAAACAGGCGGCGCAACAGGCCCCGTGCATTATTTTCATAGACGAAATCGACGCCATCGGCAAGAGCCGGGACAACCAGCTCAATTCCAACGACGAGCGGGAGCAGACGCTGAACCAGCTCCTGTCGGAGATGGACGGCTTTGATTCCTCCAAGGGCGTGGTGATTCTGGGGGCTACCAACAGACCGGAGATACTGGACAAGGCCCTCCTGCGGCCCGGGCGTTTTGACCGCCGCATCAATGTGGAGCTCCCCGACTTGAAGGGCCGGGTGGATATCCTCAAAGTCCACGCGAAGAAAGTAAAAATGAGCGACAAGGTAGACCTCTCCCGTATCGGGAAAATTACTCCCGGGGCCGCCGGAGCCGACCTGGCCAATATGATAAACGAAGCGGCACTCCACGCCGTCCGCATGAAACGTCAGGAAGTCCAGCAGGAGGACCTGATGGAGGCCGTGGAAGTGGTCATCGCCGGCAAGGAGAAAAAGGACCGCATCATGACGGAGAAGGAGAAGCGCATTGTGGCGTACCATGAGGTAGGCCATGCTTTGGTGAGTGCCTTGCTCAAGGACGCCAAGCCCGTGGAGAAAATCACGATTATTCCGCGCACGAAGGGTTCCCTTGGCTATGTACTGCAAGCCCCGGAGGAGGAGCGTTTCATGTCCACCAAGGATGAGATGCTGGCGGAAATCGCCGTTTCCATGGGGGGCCGCGCCGCCGAGCAGGTGCACTTCGATGTAATGACCACCGGGGCGTCCAACGACATCGAAAAAGCCACCCGCATGGCCCGCTCCATGGTCAGTATGTACGGCATGAGCGACAAATTCGGCATGATGAACCTGGAAAGCGTGGGCAACCGCTACCTGGACGGTCGTGCCGTGCTGAACGTAAGCGACGCCACCGGCGCGGACCTGGACAAGGAAGTCGGCAAAATTCTCCAAGAATGCTACACCCGTGCGGTAAACCTCCTCCAGGAAAATGAACACAAAATGAAGGAAATCGCGGAATACCTCTTCAACAAGGAAACCATGACAGGCGATGAGTTCATGGAGCTGTACAAAAAGGAAGCGGAAGCAACTGCGGAAGTGGAAGCTCCTGCAGAAATGGAAACTCCCACGGAAGTGGAAGCCCCCACGGAAGTGGAAGCTCCCGCAGAGGCGGAATAATGGCTTGGCCTACCCATGTCGTAGCCGCCGCCGGGTATGTTGAAGACAAAAGCGGGAATCTACTCCTCGTAAAGACGCACCACCGGGGCTGGGACACCCCCGGCGGGCAGATTGAAATCGGCGAGAGCATCGAAGAGGGTCTCCTGCGTGAAATACGGGAGGAAAGCGGCATCACCGCCACGCTCAGGTGCTTGATTGGGGTGTATTCCAATGTGGGGGCGCATACGGCCTACGATGGAGAGACCCACGTACCCACCAAGGTGATGCTGGATTTTATCTGCGACTTCGCAAGCGGCCAGCCCACGCCCTCGGATGAAACCAGCGAAGTGATGTGGGTTCCCAAGGCCGAAGCGATGCAATATATAACCACCCCCGCCATGCGCTTCCGCTTCGGGAAGCTGTTGGAATTTGACGGCAGGGTTTGCTATTGCGCCTATGTGACAAGGCCGGAATTTAAGGTTTTAACGGATAGATATGTGTGAAGGAGAGGGATTGGTATGAACGCGAGTGTCATTGAGATTAACGCGCTCCCGGAATTTTTGCATAGACTGTTTTCCACCGACAAGGTGCGGGTATCGGAGTTGGATGGCGTTGTACAGGTTGAACCTGTGAAGGAGGAAATAGATTGCACGATAGGGCTACGTGGGATGCTTGCAGATTATCCTGAAATGTCCGTTGATAATTTCCTGGCGCGTATGCGTGCCGATGCGGAGCTGGATTTATGACATGCTATGTTATGGATGCCTGTGCGATGCTTGCGTTGATACGCGATGAAGAGGGCGCGGATATGGTGGCCGATATTTTAAACGCCGCCAATTGTAATAAGGCAAAAATAATTATGCATAAGGCAAATCTTTTGGAGGTGTATTATGACCTTCTCCGTACCTTCGGCAAGGAAAAAGCAGATGCGGTTATAATAGAAATAAAGAAACGCCCCATTGAAATCAACCCCGAAATAACAGACGAAATTTTCACGGAAGCCGGGCGTTTAAAGGCAAGGCATAGAATTTCCTTTGCCGACTCTTTTGCCTTGGCGCAAACGAAGGTTTCTGGCGGCACGTTGCTGACCTCCGACCACCATGAATTTGATGAAATTGAGCAAAAGGAAGCCATCAGCATTGCTTGGATAAGATAGGGGAGGCTCGTTCATGTACATGACCGTGATTATTTTCATTGCTATTTTCATTTTGGTGACGGTTGTGGTCTCTTTTGTTGTGCGCACGAAGGCGGATAGGGAGCTTCGCCGGAAGCTGGCGGACGCCTTTGGCAAGCCCCCGGAAGTGGGGGAGGGCGGCCAGCCCGAATGCTTGGAAAACCTGGAAAGCATTGCCCGGTATGCCGGGCACATGGAGGAGGTGGAGCCCGGCGCGTGGCGGTTGGACGCGACTACGTGGAATGATTTGGACATGGACAGGATTTTTGGCCGGTTGAATATATGCTTGTCCTCTGTGGGGGAGGAGTATTTATATAATTGCTTGCATGAGTTGCAACGCGGGAACGCTCCTTTGCTGGAACGGGAACGGCTGGTGCAATTTTTGGCCGCCAACCCCGAGGAGCGGCTGGTCATTCAGATGGCGTTGGCCGGGCTGGGCAAGGAGAATTATAACGGCTTGGTGCGGCTCATGTTCAACGCCGACGAGCGGTTCCTGCGCTTCCAATGGCTGTACAATGCCCTCGCGCTGTTGCCTTTGCTGGGGGCGATTTTTTTATTTGTCCATGTGCCCATCGGGTTTATCGTGCTTTTTGCCGGATTTATGGTAAACATTGTTGTGCACAACCGGGTGAAGGACAAGCTGGAGGACGATATACCCGCCATCGAATACCTGAATCATATGCTGCGGTGCTGTAAAAAATTGTGCGCGCTGAATATCTCCCTCCCCGCCTTCGATGCGGTGAAGGGGTATTACGGCTTGTTCAAGTCCGTGGTAAACCGTTTGCCCAAGCGGCAAAGCAATTTGACCCTGTATCTCGATTTTGATTTTCTGGTTGACTATGTGCGGATATTGTTTTTGTACGAAGTGCGCAATTATAACCGGCTCATGAAAAAGATAAGGGAGCACAACGACGAAATCCACGGGCTGTTTAAGGCCGTGGGGGAGGTGGAGACCGCCCTCTGCGTGCAAAGCTTTCGCCTGAGCCTGCCCGTGTATTGCACGCCGGAATTTATTTCCGAAGCCCGGATAGCTTTCACCGACCTGGTGCATCCCCTGATTGCCACCCCCGTGGCCAATTCCGGGGCCATCGTCAACGATAGCTTGCTCACCGGCTCCAACGCCTCGGGGAAGTCTACGTTCATAAAATCCCTGGCCTTGGGCGGTATTTTGGCCCAGACCCTGAACACCTGTGCCGCCGCGCATTTTTCCACCCGCTTTTCCTGGATTATGACTTCCATGGTCATGCGGGACGACCTTTCCGGCGGGGACAGCTATTTCATCGTGGAAATCAAATCCCTGCGGCGGATGCTGGACCGGGTGCGCCGCCATCCCTGTGTCTGTTACATAGACGAAATCCTGCGCGGAACCAATACCGTGGAGCGTATCGCCGCTTCTGCGTCGGTGCTGACTTGGCTCCACGGCCAAAGTTGCCTGTGCGTGGCGGCGTCCCATGATATCGAGCTGACTCATCTGCTGGCCGATAGCTATGAAAATTATCACTTCCGCGAGCAAATCACCCCCACCGGGGTGCTGTTTGACTATAAACTGAAGACCGGGCCCTCCACCACCCGCAACGCCATCAAGCTACTGGACGTGATGGAATTTGACCCGTCAATCGTGGCGCAGGCGGAGAAAATGGCCCAGGAATATGACGTGAAGCAAAGGTGGTAGATACCCATGGTGCATAAGCAAATGCTGGCGGACTTGCAAGCCCTGGGCGTGATGCCGGGGAATTGTCTGCTGGTGCATTCCTCGTACAAGTCGCTGGGGAAGGGGGTGGAAGACCCCGCCCAGGTAATCGAGACCCTGCGCTTCGCTTTGGGGGAGGAGGGGACGCTGATGATGCCCACGTTGAGCTACGAGTCCGTCCCCGCTTTACCGGATGAGCGGCGCGTTTTTGATGTGCGGGCCACACCTTCAGACGTGGGGGCGATATCGGAATGCTTCCGCAAGATGCCGGGGGTGGTGCGCAGTCTGCACCCTACCCATTCCGTGGCGGCGGTGGGCAAGCGGGCCCGGGAAATGGTGGCCCACCACGAGAAGGACACCACCCCCGTGGGCGAAAATTCACCCCTGCGCAAGCTACGGGACGCGAAGGGCTTTATTCTCATGCTGGGGTGCGGGCTAGAGCCCAATACCTCCATGCACGGGGTGGAGGAGCTGGCAGGGGTGCCCTATGTTTTGCGCCATGCTTTTGACTACGCGTGCACCGACGCCCAGGGCGTGCCCCATACGTTAAATATTCGCCGCCACCATTTCAGGAATGCCCACGGCGGGAAAGTGATTCAACGGTACGACCGGCTGAAATATATCTTGCCCAGCTATGTGCTGGCGGGTGGCAAGGTGCTGGAGGCGGTCAGCTATATAATAGCGGCGCGGCTCATGTGGGACATCGCGGAGAAGGTGATGGGCGATGACCCGCTGTTCTTTGTGGATGACAGCGCGACGGTTTCCAACGCATAAAATAAAGGAACTTATCATAAAGGAGGGAAGCGTATGACAGAAATTATCAAGACCTACAGACAGTCGGTAGACGCGGCGCGTTTTATCGGGAAGAAATACAGCCACGCTGATTTTGAAGGCAGTAGTATTTTCGAGAAATGGGGGGAGTGGTTCCGGGCGGGTTGGTTTGACCAATTGGAAAAGCTGGGCGATGTGGGCGAGGGGCAAATCGGTCTCATACGCACTTATGACGGTGTCCACGAATATTATATTGGATATTTCATGCCCGAGGGCACCGCCGCGCCGGAGGGATTTATCCATGTGGATTTCCCGGCGGGGGAGCTGGGTGTGTGCTGGGTCCGGGGCAAGGACGGCGAGGTATACGGGCAGGAAGGCCGTTGTCTGGAGAAGCTGGCTGAGTCGGGGATAACCGTGAGCGGCGGCTGGAGCTTCGAGCGGTACAATTGCCCACGCTTCACCACCCCAGATGAGAAGGGGCACATCATTTTGGATGTGTGTTTCTTCCTATGAAAACAGCCTATAAGCACTGGGCGCAAGCCGCCGCCGACATCCGCGCATCGGGGCTGTGGAAAACCGAGCGGGTGATAACCACGCCCCAGTCTTCCTGCATCTCCACGGATAAGCATCGTGATTTAATTAACATGTGCGCCAACAATTATCTGGGGCTGGCCGACCACCCCGAGGTGAAGGCCGCCGCCCAAGCGGGTATTGACCGCTGGGGGTATGGCCTTTCCAGCGTGCGCTTTATTTGCGGCACCCAGGCGTTGCACAAGGAATTGGAGGCCAAGCTCAGCGAATTTCTGCGCACCGAGGATACGATTTTGTATTCCTCCTGCTATGACGCCAACGGCGGGCTCTTCGAGACGATACTCACTGCCCAGGACGCCATTATTTCCGACGAGTTGAACCACGCCAGCATCATCGACGGGGTGCGGCTGTGTAAGGCGGCGCGCTACCGGTACAAAAATAATGACATGGCAGAGCTGGAGGCCCGCTTGCAAGAGGCCCAAAATGCCCGCGTCAAGGCGATTGTATGCGACGGGGTCTTCTCCATGGACGGCACCATTGCCAATCTCCCCGCCATCTGTGATTTGGCAGAGCGATACGACGCCATCGTCATCGTGGACGACAGCCACGGGGTAGGGGTTATCGGCGCGGGCTTGCGCGGCACGCCGGAATACCATGGCGTGATTGACCGGGTGGATGTGATGACGGGGACGCTGGGCAAGGCTTTGGGCGGCTCCTCCGGCGGGTACACCACCGGACGAAAGGCCATCATTGACATACTGCGGCAGAAGTCCCGGACATATCTCTTTTCGAATACCCTCTCGCCCATCATCGCCTCGGGGACACTGAAGGTGCTGGAGCTCATCACCCGTTCAACGGAATTGAAGACCCGGCTGGAGGAAAACACCGCCTATTTCCGCCAGGGCATCAAGGGCATCGGGCTGGAAATAAAAGAGGGGACGCATCCCATCGTCCCCGTTATGCTATATGACGAGCTAAAGGCCGCCCATATGGCGGAGAAACTGCTGGAAAAGGGCGTGTACGCCATCGGCTTCTTCTATCCCGTGGTGCCCAAGGGCTTAGCAAGGGTGCGGTGCCAGGTCAGCGCGGCCCATACCCGGGAACAGCTCGATACAGTCATTGCGGCCTTCGCTACCCTGGTGTATCCGGCTTCTCCACGCGTTTAAATTCCAATATATCCCCTGGCTGACAGTCAAGCACATCGCATATTGCATCAAGGGTGGAGAAGCGGATAGCACTAATTTTACCTGTTTTGATATTTGACAGGTTTACGTTTGCGATGCCTACCTTTCCGGCGAGTTCGTTGAGTGATATTTTTCTGTCTGCCATCATTCTGTCAAGCCGCAATATAATCGCCATAATATCACCCCCCTACAGCGTTGTGTCGCTTTCCTCTTGTAGCTTGCGGCCATAATCGAAAATATAGTACATAAGCCATGCAAACACCAAGAAGATAACATTCGTCACTGTTATATTAAATATGGCAAAAACAGTAATGAATATAGTCAGCGTCAAAATGCGCCCTACCATTTTATGGCTAAAAGGGGATGCGCCGTTTTTTAGTTCCTTGAATAACTTCTTGAAATAAAGAATGGCACCGAATAAGAAGCCTTGGGCAAGTATTAATAATACAATCGTCAGCACAACATTCAATGTAGTCGCGTCGGGCGTGTAGGTGCTTGCGCCATAAAGAGGAATCCCCAAGGTGGTAGCCGGAATAAAGACAGCGGATTGCCCTATGCGCAGTATTTGAATATCAATAACGAAAGGTTGCCATCCGCCAACGGTTATTACTTCAACGTTCCAGCCGAAAATCCGCCAAAGCTCAGATAAAATATGCATGACTATAAATATCGGATATACGATTGCTACTATGCCAAGTACTTTGTGAAGTGCGTTGCTAAATCCCTTGATATTGCCCCAGGAATTTTGCCCTGTACAATTTTTTTTCATGCTATTTCCCACTTCCGTCATAATTTCCCTGCGAACGAAAGTAGATTAGCACGCTAATAAATGTTTGTCAATATATAATTAATGATAAACATTATATATATGATTATAAACATGGTTCAACTGCTCCCTGCCATGTTGCAGTATGCCGCCAGCTGGGTGCGGTTGCTGTGGGTGGTGAAATCCCCGGTTGCCTTGTGTACATGGCGGTAGGCGGTTTCGTTGTAGCGGAAGAAATCGTCGTTCACGTTTTGCCCCAGGGTAATGGCGGCCAGCCGCCCCCGGTCGCTTTCTTCGGAGTAGACATCGTGGAGGTCATGGGCGCGTAGGCGCAACCGGCTGGTCACATTGCTGTCGTGGCGAAGGAGCTCCAGCTGGATTTGCACAAATTCGTCACGCTGATAGCTATAGGCAATCTCCGGGAAAACCTCCTCCCAGGATGCTTGCCTGTCTTGTTTGCCTTCGCTGTTTTGGGCCTGGGCCAGCTTGGCTTGCAAGGCGTTCCATTGGCGGTTGTCGAAGGGGGTTTTTTTGTTGGCGGCGCAAAGAATGTCCAGGATGCGGCGGGAGCAGTCCGCGAAGTAGGTGGTGTTGTCCCGCCGGATGAATGATTCGAAGGCCCCCCGTTCCGTGCGCTTGGCGAAGATGTCGATAGCCAGGCCGCATTCGTCCGGCGCGGAGCCCGCATTGGCGTGGCCGATGGAGGGCAAAGCCCGGTGAAAGAGGGCCTCCCCCCGGTCCATGCCCTCATGGACAAAGGCCGCGTTCTCCCAGCCCTGAAAGCCGGAAAAGCCTTCGTGGGCGAAGGTGTCGGCAAAGGTGTGCAGATACATACCCATAGCCATCCAATCTCCCGGGGGCAGGTCATCCGCCAGCCGGTTAATCAGCAAATCCCGCCCCTGGTTGGCGGTGACACAGCGAAACAAACTGCGCTCCGCGTTCTTGTGCAGGCGGTTGTAGGGCTGGGACATGATAAAATGAAAGGGCATCAATGTGGTGAGCCGGTACCCGGAGGAAAAGGTGCGTAGCATGTTTATCCCTGTGGTGCAGGGCAAGAAGGCCCAGCGGTTGCGCCCCAGCCGGCACGCCAGCCGGTTTTTTATAAAGAAATCCGGCGGCTCGCTGTCCAAGGTGAAGGGGCTGTGCATAATAAAATCGTCGATGTGCTGGGAGAAGTAGGCGATGTACTGGGCCGTCTCCCCGGTAAACCCGGCGTGTACAGCCAGGGTTTTGACGGTATAATAATGGTAATTGATATTCACGATGCACCTCCATATAAACTATATGCGGTGCATCGCAAAGGGGTTATTTTCTTGGAAAAAATCGTCCTGGTGGCAATCAACGCGAAATTCATCCACGCCAACGCCGCGATTTATTCCCTCATGGCGTATTGCCGCCCCATTCCCATCACGCCCCTGGAGTTCACCGCCAATGACAATTTCAATTTCATTCTGTCGGAAATCCACGCGGCCGCGCCGGATGTGCTGGGTTTTTCCTGCTATATCTGGAACATGCACCTCGTAGAGCCTCTGGTGCGCGCCATAAAAAAAATCCTGCCCCAGGTGAAAATCATCCTGGGCGGGCCGGAGGTAAGCTTCGATGCCGCCGATTTGCTCACCCATTGCCCGGCAGATATTATTGTGACGGGGGAGGGGGAGGAAGTGTTGCGCGAGATTTTATCCGGGCACGCGCTAAGTCAAATAAAAGGCGTCACCTACCGCGCCGAGACAGGGGAGGTTCGAGCCAATCCCCCGCACCGGAAGCTTGACCTCGCCGTTTTTCCCTTCCCTTATAATGCGGATAATTTGCCCGAAAATAAAATCATCTACTATGAATCGGCTCGTGGCTGTCCCTTCTCCTGCGCCTTCTGCCTCTCCCACAACGAAAAGCCCGTGCGTTTCGTGCCCCTGGCGCGGGTCTTCGCTGACATGGATTTCTTCCTGACCCGCCGCGTCGCCCAGGTGAAATTCACCGACAGGACATTCAACTGTGACCCCGACAGGGCCCTGCGCATATGGCGGTATATCAACGACAACGACAACGGCCACACCAATTTTCATTTCGAAGTGGCCGCCACCTTACTGGACGCCGCCGCCCTGGAACTGCTGGGGAACGCTCCCGACGCGCTGTTCCAGTTCGAAATCGGCATTCAGTCCACACATCCCCAAACCCTGGAGTCCATCAACCGTGACATCCACACCCGCCAGGCCATAGACAATATAAACAAGCTTGCATCCCGGGGGAATATCCACATCCATCTCGACCTCATCGCCGGGCTCCCCGGCGAGGGGTACGAACGCTTTCAGGAATCCTTCAACGCGGTGTATTGCCTGGCACCGGATATGCTCCAGCTCGGCTTTCTAAAATTGCTCAAAGGCTCCCGGCTTCGCGAAAAAGCCGGTGATTTCGGCATTCTGTACAATGACGCGCCCCCCTACGAGGTGCTCTGTACCCGCGATATTTCCTACGATGGGCTGAAAAGCCTGAAAGCCATCGAACAGGCGGTAGACACGCTGTACAACTCCGGCAATTTCAAGCAATCCCTGAAATATGTACAAGGCTTCTTCGCCACCCCCTTTGCCCTCTACGAAGCCTTCAGCCGCCATTGGAAAAGCCGGGGCTATCATCGCGCCTCCCAAAGTCTGCCAAGCGTATTCAAAATATTCCACGCCTTCGCCCAGCCCCACGGCGACGCGAATGTCCTCGCCAATCTCCTGAAATTCGACTGGTACGCCGCCGGCAACACAAAAAATCTCCCCTGGCTGGACGCGCCCACCCGGGAAGATGCCGACAAAATCAACAGCCTGTACAAAGAAAGCAACACCAGCAGACGGCTACCCATCGTCAAATTTGACTTCGACCCGACAGCGGAGCCGGAGGCAATCCCCCGGGAGACAGAGCCCACATATATCCTATTCCGCTATACCGGCAAGCCCCGCCCCGGCTCCCAGAAGAAGTATGGGGAGATTTGTTTTTTACCTGACCCTGTGATACGATAGAAAAAATTTATAGCCGTAAGGGAGGACAATATGAATCAGCAAATGCCTCATTCGGACCCTTATTCCGGGGGCGGCCCCGGCGGGCCCATGATGCCGCCGCCGGGTAAAGGCTTCGGGACAGCCGCGCTGGTGCTGGGTATTATCGGTGTTGTTTTCGCCGACCCGATTCTGGGTATCCTGGCCATTATTTTCGCCGTTGTGGCGAAGCGGAAGGGATTCACCGGTGGGACGGCCACAGCCGGGCTGGTGCTGGGCATTATCGCTTCTGCCTTTGGCTTTATTGTTTTAGCCATCTGCGGCCCTATATTGTGTGCTTTCTTCACGGCCCTGTAGCCCCAAAACATGCTTCCGTACTTATCCTTCCCGGGGAGAACCTACCCGACCTATGTAGTGTTGGGCCTAGTGGGTTTCTTCGCCGCTGTTTTGTTGGCCGGATTCAGAACAAAGCGATACGGCCTTCCCCGCGCTGACGCGCTCTATATCGGGCTCTTCGCCGGAATCGGGTTGCTGATAGGCGGCGTGTTGCTCTTTGCCCTTACCCAGCTGCGTTTTGGCGGGATGGTGTTTTACGGCGGCCTGTTTGGAGCGGTGGGGGGCATTTTTTTATACAGCCGGTTCATGAAGCTCCCCTTCGGCACCGCCATGAAGCTGGCCGTACCCGTTTTTCCCTTGGCCCACGCCATCATGCGGCTGGGCTGTTTTGCCGGGGGATGTTGTTACGGCATCGCCCATCCGCCGCCGCTGGGCATCGCCTTCACCCAATCCCTGGCCGCGCCCAACAACGTGCCCCTCCTACCCGTACAGCTCTACGAAGCGGCGGTGAACCTCTTTATTTTCGCCATTCTCTGGCTTTTCACCAAAAAAGAAAGGCACTGGATTGTGCCCGTCTGCCTGTATGGCCTGTTGTACAGCTTTGCCCGGTTTTGGCTGGAATTTCTGCGCGGCGACGAAATCCGGGGCTTTATTATGGGTCTGTCCACCTCCCAGTTTATCAGCGTCCTTATTTTCCCCCTATGCGTCGCCGGCCTGTGCAAGCGCGCTGTAAATACGCTCAACCATGGCCGTATCCTTGGCCGTGATGGTGGCGGTTAGCGTCAGTATATCGCCGGTGGCCACGCAAGCGAACTGATAGGGCATATCCGGCTCTATCCCCAGCACAAAGGAGTACATAGCTACTTTATCCTGCACCGCCTTGGGCAGTTTTATTAATCCCAGGTTCGAAAACCCGGTAGAGCATCCCGCGCTCACGCTATGGCCAATGCGCTGTATAATCCATTTCTTGATGAATAGCGGTACAAACCGCCCCAAGCGTATCAGCCGCTCCATTTCGCTTATTCTCCCTTGTATGTAGCCGGGCGTTATCTCGGCGAATTGCTTTTTTATGCCATGGGCCATCTCATGAAAGCCCGCAGATTCCGGCATTTGTATAATTTTGCTCGAAACAAAGCACCGTAGCGACTTGCTGGGGAAAAATGTCCTGCAATCAATGGGCACATTGCAGGTTATGCTTTTTTCAACGCCCTCCAGTTCCCGTTGCTTTTTAAACGCGCTGAAAATATGCGCCATGATATACTCCGTAAGGGTCAAGCCCCGGGCCTTGGCCTTGGCTTTGATAACAGGCAGTTCAAATGTATGGGTAATGTGCTGTGCCTTTACGGGCTGATGCATGGGCACATAAACACGCTCGTCCTTGTCGGATTTCGTTTTGCGCATATCGGCGTATCGCGCATAGGCGTCCTCCGACTCTTCCCCCCGCGCCGCGCCCGCGCAATCAATAAAGCCTTCCTTGTCCACGCCCTTTTCCCCCGCCAGCAATTCACAGTACCGAATCAACAAGGAACTGGCCACCATGGCCAGACTGCGCCCGTCACAAACCGAGTGATGCACTTCAAGGGTAAAATGCCCTTTGCCGTAAAGAACCCTGAGCAGTGGGCCGCCCTTCGCGAAATACCGGCACGGGGCAACGCCTTCCTCCTCCCGCTCGATGCGTAACGGCTCCGCAAGCATTTCATGGTAATAGTCAAAAAAACCGCTATATCTGCGCACATTCAGGTGCGGTAACCGCTTCACCAGGCCGTTCACCGCTTCCTGCAATACCTCCGGCAATAAAACCGGCTCCTTGAGGTGTACCCCAACGCTGAAGGTGCCCGGGTTCTCTTCGCTGTTCACCGCGCTGTAAAACTGGCCCAGGTGGTCTAATTTTATCCTGCGTTCGCGATTCATTCCGCGTCCCCCATTTCATATATTTTACGCACAAAAAACCCCTCCCGTGTACGCAAATATAGCATACAGGGGAGGGGTTTTGCTTACATATTATTTATATTTTTTCCAAGTCCTTTTCATTGGCTACGCCACAGCCTTCTTCTTCCTGCTCGCAACAGCATTCTTCTTCGCAGAAGTCTTCGTCGTCGTACAAATCGTCCAGGTCATAGCAAAGGCCGTCGAATTGTTTTTTCAGCCATAGGTATTTTACGATGGCGATGGTGGCCAGCGCAATGACAAGAAGGGCGATAACAAGCCCAATCACGATACCGCGGTTTTCATAGGCGCGGAATTTTTCAACCAGTTTCATGTCGTCCCATTTTTCCCTTAGGTTGCACATGTGCAATCCTCCTTTTAGTTAATTGTTTCACTAGAAACGCCTGTGCGCCCGCCGTTGACATTTCTTTCCGAACGGAACCGTGGCAGTTGGCTCGGGCCAAGCACCCCCACGGCACATAGACGGTCTTGCTTAGTGCTGCTCCCTTCCGGGCCTGACACGATTCACAAGTGCCTATTGCGCGGGACCTGACCGTCAACGCTACTTACCCCGGGCAGACTCCACAAAGAAGGAGCCGAAGGCTGGGCGTCACCCTTGCTGTAGCGGATTGCAAGCGACAGGGAGCCGCTACTTCCCCGGTTGCACAGGCTGAACGCTAGTATACTTTGGGGAATAGGGCCTGTCAAATATTGCTATCTCCTGATTCTGGCTAACAGGCGCAGGATGAACCAGAACATATTGATAAAGGAAAGGTACAGGCTCAGCGCGCCGGAGATGGCTAGGTTGCTGGCCAGGCCCTCCTGGTCAACCCGGGTGCCATAGGCGTCGGCGGCGTTGGGGTTGAGGGCGATTTGCGCGTAGTGGTGCTTGATGGCGTTTGTTTTATATGCCGTAAGCCCCATGAACAGGAACAGGCCGAATACGATAATCAGGAAATCGAAGCCCCAGCTTCCGATGAACCACGCGTTGGCAACGGAGGCGATAATCAAGCCAATCAGACCCATGAAGAACAAATTGCCGAAGCGGGTGAGGTCGGTTCTCGTTATCAGGCCGTATACGGCCATGATGCCAAAGGCCACGGCGGTGATGCCGAAGGCCATCCCAATGGTTGCCATGGGGGCGTAGAAAACCTCCCAGGCGAACAGCACCACCACAAAGCCGAATGTCAGCCCGTTCATGGCGGCGTATAGGATAAAGAGTGCTTTTGAAGTGGTGGGGTTCATTTTGGTGACACGGCCGGAAATGGCCCACACCAGCCCCAGCTGGGCGATGACGATAAAGAAGAACATATTCATCAAGGTGTCAACGGCTTCCAGGAAGGCGTAGCTTTGGGCGATGCCATAGACAATGCCCACGGTGGTCAGCGCCGTCACCAGCAAGCCGATAAACATCCAGCCAAATACCCTCGCGATATAGGCGTTGACCGCGTCCTCGTCCGCCATGCCTATGTCGATGACGGGCTGGGCGGTGTCTTCATAGAAGCCCGGTTGTGCCTGTTGGGTGCGTTGTTCTTTTTCCCACATAGAAATAAACCTCCTCGTTCATTCATATTCTGCCTTTTACGCGCAAGACTATACCACAGTTGCAAAATAAAGCGCAAACTATATAATGGCTGGGTGACGTAAAAAATATATGAAGGCAGATGATGGCGTATGTCTATAAAAATGGCGATTATCGGCGTGGGCGGCATGGCTGGCTGGCATTATGAAAACGTGAGCCGTGTGAAGGGCCTGGAAGTGGTGGGCGGCTATGACATCCGGGAGGAGGCGCGGGTCCGCGTTGCCGACGAATGGGGCTTGCGCGCTTATGCCAGCCCGGAGGCATTGTACGCGGATAAGGCCGTTGATTTGGTGCTCATCGCCACCCCCAACGACATACATAAGGACTATGCCATCGCGTGCCTGGAGGCGGGCAAGCATGTGCTGTGCGAAAAGCCCGTGACCCTCAACGCCCCGGAGCTTCAGGAAATCCTGGCCGTGGCGAAAAAAACAGGCAAAATCTTCACCGTCAACCAAAACCGCAGGTGGGACAAGGACTATCTCACCATCCGCAAAATCCTCGCCAAGAAAACCCTGGGCGACGTCTATCACATAGAAAGCCGCGTCCAGGGCTCGCGCAGGCTGTACGGCTGGCGGGCCTTCAAGCCCAATGGCGGCGGCCTTTTGCTGGACTGGGGCGTACATCTGCTGGACCAGATTCTCGATTTGATTCCCGAAAAAGTGGTTTCCATTGCCGCGCACCTGCACCATGTCCACCACAAGGAGGTGGACGATTGCTTCACCGTGCTATTGCGTTTTGAAAACGGCTGTACCGTAAACGTGAGCATCACCACCAACTGTTATATAAATCTGCCGCGCTGGCATATCTCCGGCACAGAGGGCACCGCCGTTATCCTGGACTGGGAACGCAACGGCCACATCATCAAGCTGGCCGACCCCAGCACCCAGGACTGGGAGGACGCGGTCATCTATACCCACGCCGGCCCCACCCACACCATGCTTCCCCGCCCGAAATACACCACAAAAAAGCTACCCCTGCCCGCCGTCAAGGGGGACTGGGTGGATATTTACCGCAACATCGTGGCGGTGATTAAGGGCAAGGAGGAGCTCATCGTCAAGCCGGAGCAATCCCTGCGCCTGATGAAACTCATCGACGCGGCTTTTGAATCCCACCGCACGGGGGACGCAATTACGGTGGGGATATGAAAACACCCCAAGCGGTTTTCTTAAACGCCCGCGTAATAATTGAAAAAACTGAAAATGGCGTGAAATACGTGCTCATCCAGCGACGCATCGTGAAACAAGAACGGTACCTTGGTGAAAACGGTTCCTACGAGTTTCCTGGCGGTTGCATTGAAATGGGCGAAACTATTATTGACGCCATAAAACGGGAAGTGCTGGAGGAAACCGGCTTAACCGTGACGAAAATTCGCGGCACCGAGAACTATTCACACTGCGATGGTGACATTGAAACCGTTGTACCTTTTACCGCATACCAAAAGGTAGGAAATTGGATGGGCCCGAATGGCGAGCAATACAAATCCGTCGGTTTCCATTTCGTGTGCGAGGCCGAAGGTGAATTATTAGAAAAAGGCGATGACTCAGACTCTATCCAATGGGTGACGCTTGCAAAACTACAAGCGATACTCGACATGCCCGGTATGTTCGGTGGTGGCATTGATGCCGGTGCGGCCAGGATTTATTTATCACAAACAAACAAATAAGGGAGTGATTTTTTGCCACGCAAGAAAAACGAACCGGGCCTTTCATTGTTAAATGCTGGCCACAAGGACTACCCCACCGATTACGCCCCCCATATATTAGAAGCCTTTGACAATCAGCATCCCGGCAACGACTACATGGTCACGCTCCACTGCCCGGAGTTTACCTCCCTGTGCCCGAAGACGGGTCAGCCGGATTTCGCCACCATCGTAATCAACTACATCCCCGGCCCGCGGCTGGTGGAGAGTAAATCCTTGAAGCTGTATTTGTTCAGCTTCCGCAACCATGGGGATTTCCACGAGGACTGTGTGAACATTATAATGAAGGATTTGAAAAAGCTCATGGAGCCGAAATATATCGAGGTGAAGGGGAATTTCACCCCCCGTGGGGGGATTTCCATTATTCCCTTCGCCAACTACGGCGACGCGGCCTATGCCGAGTTTGCGCGGATACGGCTCTTCGACAGCCTGGGCGGGACAAAATAGTGCAGGAGCAAGGCATATCCGCTGGGCAGGGCCCCACCGCCCTGGTGCTCCTCAGCGGCGGGCAGGATTCCACCACTTGCCTGTATTGGGCCATACGCCGGTATGGCCGCCAGCATGTGTATGCCATTGGCTTCGACTACGGCCAGCGGCACGTGGAAGAATTAACCTGTGCCCAGGCCATCTGTGACGGCTTGGGCATTCCCTTTGCCGTTTTGTCCCTTCCGGCGGTGAACGACCTGACGGAAAACGCCCTCACCCGGGCGGATATCGCCGTGGACGCCCAGCACGATGGGAACGCTCCCCCCAATACCTTGGTAGAAGGGCGGAACCTGCTTTTTCTTACTTATGCCGCCATTTATGCCAAGGCACGCGGCATCCGTGTGCTGGTGACGGGGGTAAGCCAGGCGGATTATAGCGGCTATCCCGATTGCCGGGATATTTTCATCAAGTCCGCCAATGTGACGCTCAACCTGGGGCTGGACAATCCTTTTGTTATCGAAACCCCCCTCATGTGGCGCGACAAGGCGCAGGTGTGGGCTTTGGCCCAGGAACTGGGCGCGCTGGACGTGATAAAGGAGAAGACCCTCACCTGCTACAATGGCGTGGCGGGAGAGGGCTGTGGCAATTGCCCGGCTTGCGCGTTGCGGCGGCGGGGCTATATCGAATGGAGGGAAACATGCAACCGAGCATCCGCGACGCGGCACTCCGGCTAGGCTATGTCAACGCGGTTCCCATAACGGGGCATCCTTTTGATATATGGCTTGACCGGGTGAAGGGCACCCATTTCGAACGCTTGTCATCCCTGCACGACCCCGCTGTGGCTACGGGCTGGCCTGTGGCGGAAATTACTTTGTGGGTGGCTTTCGCGCCTACGCCTTTGGTGGTGGACTGGCCCGAGGGCTGTGGCGAAATGAACGGGCATTACACGAGCAACGCCCTGCGCAAGAGCCGGCACAGCGCGTGGGAGGACGCAGTCGAGGCACTGGGCTTTGAAGTCAAGCGGGGCGCGGTTTTCCCCGACCGGGCCGCCGCCATTCGTGCCGGGCTGGGCGTCCACGGCCTGAACGGGCTGTTAATCACGCCGGAGCACGGAAGCTTTGTGTATATCACCGTCTTGGCCGTACGCAACCCGCCCCCCGGGGATGCGCGGGGGCCCGAGCATGATTTGTCTCCCGGTTGCGGGGGTTGCGGGGCGTGTATTCCGGCGTGTCCACGCCAGTCCATTTCAGAAGAGGGCGTGGATACAAAGACATGCTTGCGTACGTACATGAACGAGCCCGAACGGATGACGGAGGAAATCTATAGGCAAATGGGCCGGCGCGTTATGGGATGTGACGACTGCCAACGCGTATGCCCATACAACGCGGGAATTGCTAAAGAGCCCCCACCTGCCGATTTGGTTGCCCCCATGCGGCTGGAGGCGTTGCTGACGCAACCCGTTGTCCACGAAATCATACAATATACCCATCTCAATGAGACTATCCTAAAAACGCAAGCCATACTCGCCGCCGCCAACACCGGAAGGAAGGATTTACTGCCTCTCATCGAAGCCCTGGCGCAAAGCGACGAGGCAATAATAAAAAAAACGGCACAGTGGGCGGTGGGTGAACTATGTACGAGCTAAAAAAAACCTTTGAAATCAGCGCGGCGCACAGCCTGACTTTGGACTATCCCTCCAAATGCGCGGCCCTCCACGGCCACAACTGGCGCGTCACCGTGCATCTGCGCGCCCGGGAGTTGAACCCGGCGGGCATGATTATGGACTTCACGGACATCAAGGAAAAAATCTCGGGCAAGCTGGACCATAAAAACCTCAACGAGGTGCTTGACTTCCCTCCCACGGCGGAAAATTTGGCCCGGTATATCTGCGACGAGCTCGCCCCCTTTTGCTACCGCGCCGATGTGCAGGAAAGCGAGGGAAATACCGCGAGTTATATCAGCGAGGACACCCCATGAGCGGCGCGGCGCAACCCCCGGCCACCTTTTCCGTGGTGGAAATCTTCGACAGCCTGGAAGGGGAGGGGAAGCGTGCCGGTGCGACGGCTACCTTTATCCGGCTGGCGGGGTGCAATTTGCGGTGCGGTTATTGCGACACGGCCCACGCCTTGGAGGCGGAATCCGGCGCGCATGTCACATTGGAGGAAATCCTGGCCCGCGTCAACCCCGTTTACAAGCGCGTGACCCTCACCGGCGGGGAGCCGTTGCTGGCACCGGGGGCGGCGGATTTGGTGAAGGCCCTGCTGGCACAAGGATGTGAGGTAAATATCGAAACCAATGGCAGCGTGGATGTGGCGGATTTTCGAAGTAGGGTGGGGGACTCGAAATCCCTTTTCTTTAGCGTGGATTACAAGCTCCCCTCCAGCGGCGAAAGCGGAAAAATGCTGGATGCAAATTACTTCTCCCTGCGGGGGCGGGATGTGCTAAAATTCGTGGTGGGCGGCGAAGGGGATTTGGCCGCCATGTTCCATTTGGTGGAACGGATACAAGGGCATCTTATCAACGCCATTTTCGCCAAAAAAGACGCGCCGCCCGAAATGCCGCAGATTTTCATTGGCGCGGTGTATGGCGCGTACGACCTGCCCGCTTTGGCCGATGTGATTGTCAAAACCCCCATTCTCAAGGACGCCCGCCTGCAATTGCAATTGCACAAAATCATCTGGGGGCCGGACAAGCAAGGAGTATAGAAAATGCCGGAAGAAAATAAAAACACAAGCACCATAGATTTATCCGCCGTGGAAGCCGCCGTCGCCCAGCTTATCCGTGCCTTGGGGGACGACCCAACACGCCCCGGCCTGACGGAAACTCCCGCCCGCGCCGCGAAAATGTACGCGGAAATGTTCGCGGGCTTGCGCCATACCAACGACGAAATCGCCGCCATACACGGCACCACCTTCCCCGACCCCGGCACGGAAATGGTGCTGGTCAAGGATATCGGATGCTTCAGCTTCTGCGAGCATCATTTCGCCCTGATGTACAATATGAAGGCCCACGTCGCGTACATCCCCCGGGGCCAAGTGATTGGCCTAAGCAAGGTGGCGCGGATTGTGGACCTGGTGTGCAAGCGTTTTCAGTTGCAGGAGCGTATCGGAAGCGATATCGCCTATATTCTGGAAAAAGTGCTGGGCACGCCGGATATCATGGTGGTCATCGAGGGCGAGCACAGTTGCATGACCGCCCGGGGCATACGCGCCCAAGGCGCGAAAACCCGCACCCACACCCTGCGGGGACGGTTCGCCGGGGAGGCCGTTTTGCGGCAGGAGGTGCTCGCGGGGTTATACTAGCGCGTCCATTTTAACGCCAAGGAATCACCTATGGGCTTGTAGCCCATCTTCATATAAATGCTGTTGGAAACCGGATTCAATAAATCGGCGTACAACACGCATTTTTTATATCCCTTATCCAGCCCGATTTGGCTGACGGCGGCCACGCAAGCACAGGCATAGCCCTTTTTGCGGAAATAGGGCGGCGTGTACACCGCCGCGATGGTACAGACCGTTTCCAGCTCCCGGGTAATGCCCGCCATGGAAACCGGGGTGCCATTGTTTTCCAATATATAGCGGTTCTTCCGGTGGATAACGCTATAAAAGGCTTCAACGTCCTCCGGCACGGCCATGGGCCTGTTGAAGCATTCGCTTTGAAAGCCCGCGCTCCAATAGGGCAGAAAGGCCATGTCACTCTCCCGGGCAAGGCGTACCGTACCGATTTCCACTCCGGGATTTACCTCAGTCAACGCGTAAGTGCGGAGGTTGGTTTCCACTTCGTAGCCCGCGCCTGTCCTTGCGGCGTAGCGTCCGGCGACCTGCTCCGCCAGGGATTTTTCCGTCATAACCCCGGGGAAGGGGATATCCGCGCCCATCAGTTCATCCAGCAGACAATCCAGCGCGGCGGCGTTAAACACATTGTCCGTGGCGTAGAGGGTCAAATTATGGGGCGGCGTCATAATGGCTGTAAGTACGATATCCCCCGCGTCTGAAACCGTTCCCATAAACCAATTCACCGGGTCGCGCCAGCCCTCCTTGTCCTCACCCCTGTTGCCGATGATTACATTTCCCAGGGGGATAACATTTTGCGCCTCGTGGCGCATGAGGATGTTATAAGTGTCGCGGTAGAACGCCTTCACATCCGTGTAACGCGTAAAATGCATGGTAATCATCCTTTCTCCAAGCATTCTACCACACCCGCACCACCTCCGTCCCCGGATAAAAATGCGCCAGCACCGCTATGTAGGAATGCCCCCTGTTCAGCAACGCCCGCACCCCGTTCTGGCTCATGCCCACCCCATGGCCGTGCCCGCCGCCGAAAAACGTCACCGCCGTCAGCGCGCCGAACACATCGCGCTCCATTTCCATGGTAAAAAACGCGCTGGGCATCATAGCCATACCGTTTAGCGTATTGCCGTTGTTGAGCGTAATCCGGCTGTTGCGCGGGGCCAGCAAGGAGCGGATAACGAACTCCGTTTCCACGCGTGCTGTGGCATCCGTGCCGGATATGAGGAGCTCCATCGCATTTCCACCCTGCCCGCGCCGGGTGATTTCCAGGTTATATACATATCCGATGCCCCCCGAGGGGCCTTCGCGTTGCCGCAAGCCCGCGTTGATACTCGCGGCAAGTTCTTCCGCGCTCATGCGTACCTGCCAGCGGAACCAGGGGAAATCCCGTTCAAAGCCCGGCACCTCCATATCCCGGAAAAACGCGTCGGCATTTTCTTCCAGCCGTAAGTCCCCTGTGGCAAATCCGGCGTCAAACTGCGCCCCGGCGCGTAAAAACCCCGGCGTTTCCCCCGGAAAGCCCTCCCGGGTGGGCCATACCTCCCCCGCATTGGCCGTCGTCCCGCCGGAGGTGGAAAAATAGTTCGCCAAAATCACCTGCCCCTCGTAGGTAAGCACCATCCCCTGCGTAGCCCGCACCGCCGCCATCGAGATTTCATTTTCAGGCAAATTATTGTACACCTGACTAATCACCGAATCGTCAATATCCGCGCCATAGGCCAAAAATCGCCCCTGCTGTAGTTGCCGATAAGCAAAGCTCCGCGCCGCAATCGCCTGCACCTTCGAAGACTCCAGCCCAAAATAGCTGGGCATCTCGCTGGGAACCACGGCATACAAATATTCCTCCAGCGCAAGCGCGTTAATCACGATAAACCCGCCCGCAAATGGGGATATTTCAAGCCGCCCACGGTATCGCGGATATGCCCCGTTTGGCCAGTTTCGCCCAAGCCCCACAATCTCCAGCCGGTAATAATCTGTTACGGGTTGGATGTAAAATCGCGCATACCCCGCCAAGTCACCGGCATCACGCAACGTAAATATTTCCCCCCCGGAAAACCGCCATTCCGACCCA
>WQSR01000036.1 GCA_009787785.1 Defluviitaleaceae bacterium | reverse complement strand
AAACTGTAATAAAAAAGCCGCGTTCGCGGCTTTTTTGGTAGTTTTTGTCAAACTTTTTTCAAAAAGTTTGCAGGGTGTGGGACGGAGTCCCACGGTTTTCAATTACATCCCCTTGCGGCGCATTATCGCCTCTACCCGCGCAGTTAAAATATCAATATTAAAAGGCTTTTTGATATAGTCAACGCACCCTGCGTTAATGCCTTGGAGCATATCGTCGTCATGGGTTTTAGCGGTAAGAAAAACAACACCGGCCGATGTTACATTGCGGATTTCTTTGCAAAATGTAAATCCATCGCCGTCCGGCAACACCGCTTCCGATAAAATAATATCGGGTTTTATTTCGCCCAAAAGTCGTTTTGCTTCTGCGTATGTTTCAGCAGTATAAACCCTGTAATGCCTAAACTCAAAAGCCGAACGGGTGGCATTGTTTATTTCGGGGTCGCTGTCAACCAGTAAAAGTGTTCCTTTGTGGGTGATTGGTTTGCTGGCTTTGCGCCCGCCAAAAAATAAACTGTTCGTTATTTTTTCTGTGTCTATTCTTTCAAAGTCACCATTTTCAATAAGTGCTATGGCAATAGCCGCTATTTGCGGGTCAAACTGTGTGCCTTCGCATTTTTTAATCTCCTCTAAAATAGCCGTTTTGGGCAGGGCTTTACGGTAGGAACGGTCTGATGACATGGCGTCATAGGTATCGGCAATGGCGATGATGCGGGCCTGCATTGATATATTCTCACCGGATATGCCGTTCTGGTAGCCTTTACCATCCCAGCGTTCGTGATGCTCGATGGCTCCGGCAGTTAAATTTGGAATGGCGGTTATGCCCTTCAAAATTTCAAAGCCGATGCCCGTGTGGGTTTTCATGGATTCATACTCTTCCTCTGTCAGCTTGCCGGGCTTGTTAATAATTTCGTTGGGTATGCCTATTTTGCCCACATCATGCAACAAACCGATATAGTAAAGATTTTCGGTGAACTCTTTATCCATGCCCATGCGCCGGGCGATTTCTACAGAATAGGTTGCCACACGCACAGAATGCCCGCTTGTGTATTCGTCTTTTGCGTCTATGGTGTTGGCGATTGCCGTCAGGGATTGCACAATCAACTCACGGTATTCCTGTTGACGAGCCTGCAACGCACGGGTTCTGTATCGGGTTATGGCAAATGTGATGGCCGCAACAGCAAGAAAACCCAACACGAATATAGCCACCCAAACCATGGTATGTTCAAAAAATGTCAGCTCTTTGTAAAATTCGATTTCAATTGTATTGCCCACATTCCCTTGGGCATCTTCTGTCCACACGCGCAGGGTATATTCGCCGCCTCGTAGGTTGGTATAGGAAATGGTCATGTTATCGCCTTGCGCCAGTGTTCCGATTTCTGAATCTTGCCCTTGTAATATGAAGTGCAGTACCGTATCATCCGCAAGCCCAAAGGAAAGCAAGGACAGTTCAACAGTCAAACGATAGGCATTTCTGGGGATTACGATTCTTTCGGCAAAATTCGTGTGGCGAATACCGTCAATGTGAATGTCAGACACGCCCGCGAATGGAATAAAATCCGTAAGCTGGGTTTCGGGATTATAAATTTTCACGCCCCTGTCTGTGTTAAAAAACAATCGCCCGTCAGGGGTGAGTAAATTCCATGCGTTCGCGTTTACAAGCGGGGTTCTCCCCACACTTCTGTAAATCGCTGTGTATTCAAAATGAATATACGGGTCAAGCAACGCCCCGGCATGGGTACGGATAATCGCCCCGGAATGCATAAGAAGCAAATCATCGCCGCATTGCATAATGTCAAGAAACGCAAATGGCGGCACTTTGTCAATTACATGCACATTTCCGCCGGAGTCAATAAACGACAAGCCGGGGGAAGCCGCCACCCACACGCCGCCCAATGCTTCGTCATACAAAACACGCAGCACTACACCGCCCGTAAGCCCATCCGCTTCTGTAAAACGCGTATACCCATGCGTGCCGATAGCATAAATCCCATTGCCGTCCGTGCCGAGAAACAGCCTTCCGTCACTTGTATACGTGGACGACAGCACCATCATATCGGGTGTTCTAATCAAATTTTCCGAGCCAAAAACATCCGCGGCACTAACCAAATCATCGCCTATAATAAAATTCACACCTACCGCTGTGCCAACAGCCATAACGCCATTTGAAATTTCATGCACAAAGCGTACACGCTCGCTAAGTAAGCCATCGTAAGATGTCCAATTGAGCCAAGTTTGGTCGGCAGGATTGTAACGCACAACGCCCCAAGCATCGTGGGTTGCCAGCCATACATACCCACTGGAACACGCCAAAATCCCGCGTATGCGAACACCAAATAACTCCGTAAACGCGGTATGTACAGGATTCCAATAAGCATCAAAGGCCATCAAGCCCGCATCTGTGCCGATAAATTTTAAATCCTGCCACATCACCACTGCATTGGAGGGCCCGCTGTCTATGCCAATAAGGGTATCCACGCTTGTAAACGCGCTTGGCGAAAGCTTAGCAATGCCGCCCCTGGTTGCCGTAAACCAAAATCCGCTTTGATAATCCTCCCACATATCGGTATAAAATCCCGCGCCGTTGGGATTGCCTACATCATGGAAATTTTCATCTGTGTCCAAGAAACCGATGCCGTTTGCCGCAAGCAACCAAATAAACGCGTTTGAATCTACAAACAGCGCGTCGATGCTTCCCAATGGGGTTGTGATTACATAGGAATGAAATAAATTACCGTCCGAGTGCAAAACAATAGCATCGCCAACATGAGTGCCTACGATAATTCGGTTATCATTCGTAAGCACAACCGACCTTGCCCTGTCTTGTTTTTCGTGCCGCAAGGTTTGCCCTGCTGCGGTCAAAATGTACAACTCGCCGCTGTTTAGCACCGCAAAAACATTGCCGTAATTATCAACATCCAAGTCGGTAACAAAGGGTCTAATCGCTGTATCAAGGGTAACATGGGTTATATTTCGTTCATAATCAATATAAAACAACCCATCGGAAGTGCCGCCCCATATTCTTCCCATCCCATCGCTTGTAATGGTACGGACAGTATTTGACGGCAACCCTTGCCTTCTGTCATAAACAGTAAATATTCCGTTTTCAAAGGCTACGATGCCCCTGTCGTTTGTACCAATCCAAAGCACACCGCCTGCGTCCTCATACAAAGCACGAATACTGGAACTGCCAAAGCCATAGGGCGTTAAAGCATTCCAAATAGTAAACCCCGCGCCGTCAAAGCGGAATAAACCGTTATATCCTCCAAACCACATAAAACCGTCACGGGTCTGGATTACCGCGTTTGATTCATCGCTTGGGAAGTTATTGTATGTTGTGCTGTAGATAGTAAGTGCGTAATTTGCCAAAAACCGCTCGGATTCAGCCCCGGGATTTTCTGCCGCCAGCCCCGAAACCCGCATTACTGCAAGGCTCGCCACAATCAACAAAACTATTGTGAAAATTTTTTTTCTTTTCCTTATTGCCATGTCCCTGCCTCCACCAGTTCAATCACGCCTTCAAAGTCGCTGTCGGAATAAATTAAGGTGTTTGTCACGAACAAATTTTTTCAGCACTTTATTTAGCAAAATTACGTCGATGGGTTTCGGGATAAAACTGTCAAACCCATTTTCCCTAAACATTTCGTCATTGCCGACAAGCGCGTTTGCCGTCAGTGCAACAATGGTACCCGTATATCCCAATTCGCGGATTTTTTGTGTTGCCTCAATGCCGTCCATAACAGGCATCATGTGGTCCATGAAAACAATGTCGTATGTGTTCCCATCCGTTATTTTTTTGATGGCACCCAAGCCACTGTTTACCGTTTCCACCTTCAGTTTATAAGGCATAAGCAACCCCATCGCCACGTAAAGATTTGTTTCAACATCATCTACAATCAAAATGCGACCGTAGGGCATAGGCTCGGGGGTATCTGCAATGAAAATGGTTTCCATTTTAATCCCCCCTATTTCAGCCTAAAGAAAGAAACCAGTTGTTGTAGCATTTCCGCTTGGGCGTTAAGTTCCTCGCTTGCGGCGGCGGATTCCTGTGCCGTTGCCGAATTATCCTGCACCACTTTGGATATTTCGCCTATATTGGCGTTTACGGTGGAAATCGAGTCGGCTTGTTCGCGAGACATTTTTACAATAGTCGTAATAATGCCAGACATTTGGTTTATATTGCTTGCGATAGTAGAAAAAGAATCTGCCACATCTTTTGCGGCGTCCTGCACATTGTCGGCGTTTTGTCCGTTTGCATCTATGACTATCGTAGTTTCGTCTGTGGATTGCTGGCTTTTGCCCGCCAAATTTCTAACTTCCTCTGCCACCACCGAAAAGCCTTTGCCCTGCTCTCCCGCCCGTGCCGCTTCAACCGCCGCATTTAACGCCAGCAGGTTTGTTTGGAAAGCAATGTCGGAAATAACCTTAATAATCTTTGAAATTTCGGTGCTGGATGCCTTCACTTTATCAATGGAGGAAAGCATGGATGTAACCAAGGCATCGCCTTGCTTGGCGAAAGCGGTGGAATTTGCGGCACGCTCATTTGCGTTTGCGGCGTTTGCGGCACTTTCCTTGGCCTTTTGGTCTATAATCTGCATGGAAGCCGTCAATTCCTGTATGGATGCACTTTGCCTTGATGAGCCGTCCGCAAGTTGCATGGCCCCATTGTTAATTTGCCCTGCGCCCGCAACCACTTGATTTGTTGCGGATTGGATACTTGACATTGTTTTGTTTAACGATTCCACAATCGTGGTTAGTGCCGTCTTTATGGCGGCGTATGAGCCGATGTACTCCCTGTTGATTGAAACGGTTAAATCGCCCTGGGCCATTTTTTCTAACACATTTGCTATTTCACTGATGTAAGATAAAGTCGTTTTGTTATTAAAATTACAGGCTTGCTTCACTTTATTGAAAATTCCTTTGAAATCCCCTTCAAGCCTTGTAAAATCGCCTTTCGCCATAAGCTCCATGTTTTGCTCGATTTGGGAAAGGGGCGTCTCAACCGTTTCCATTAAATCATTCAAGGTATGGATAAGCGTTGCCCAGCTTCCTTTGAATTTTTGTTCATCCACTTTCGCCTCAAAATTGCCGTCAGCGGCACTCTGCGTTAAATAAACCACAGATTGGCAAAGTTCTTCCAGGGTTGCACAAACAGCGCGCATTGTGGTGGGCAAAATCATTTTTTTGCCGGGCATATTATTAATTTGCATATTAAAATCGCCTTCACTGATGCTGCCCAATCCATTTATCAGCACCAGCATATCCCGCACAAATTCGTCCGTAAAATTATTGAGCGATGAAAATATTTCTTTGTACGCACCTTGATATTTTGATGCATCCACCCTGTACTCAATATCGCCGATTACATTGGTTTCGTGGTTGAACTTTGTCATATCCGCTGTCATTGCTTGCACTACATCGGTAAGGTCATACATATTGCGGGTAAGCTGTCCGATTTCATCGTTTGGCAGTTTTTTGTTGTCACGCATCTTCAATGCCGCATTAAGATTGCCCTTTGTTATATTTTGCGCTGTCAGTTTGAGTTTAGTGATGGGTCTACTTATTACGCGGTCGGTGGTGTACCAAATTAAAACGATGATTAATATAATGCTGGGTATCCAAAACATGGACGCATTTAACATAAGCCGAAAAAGTACAGACGTAACATATGCTTCCGGCACGCCAAAGAACAAACGCCAGTTTGCCTCGTTTATGCTTTGATAAGACAAATGCCAGTGGTTGCCGTCATCGGCGCGGACGCGGACAACCGCACCGGGGCCTACCCCCGCGCTAAGGAATTGGCGGTAGGGAGCTTGGGAATGCATGTTGATGAAATTTACAGTGCCGTCGGCGTTTCTGGTGGGCAGGAGTGCCTCATTAAAGGTGTGCATAATCACATAATTGTTTGGGTCTACCAAAAAAGCCTTAGAGCCTTCTATTACCAATGTATCGCCAACCAAGCCTATTACCTCTGTCAAAAAGAGGTCGATGGCGTATACCGCGTCATGCCCTTCAATTTGGCCTATGTGCCTGGAGGCCGATATAATTAACTCGCCTGTATGCGCGTCAATAAAGGGCCGGGTAAATACGGTGCTTCCGCGATTTTCCATCGCATTTATGTACCAAGGGCGCACCGTAGGACACCAGCCGTCAGGCGGCGTAAAGTCAAAGCCAAAAATCGCGTGGCTGTTTGAAAAGCCCACATACGTTCCCAAAGTCAGCAAAGCCTCGCGTCTGCTTGTATCATCTTGAAGCGTGGGGAATACATTTGCCATCGTATCAATCCCCGCCCGCTGTTCGATAAACCAACCGTCAATATGGCCGGCACTTTGTCCGGCTATTGTGGTTATTCTCTCGTAAACCTCATCAGTAAGCATTCCGCCTACCACGAAATAAATAAATCCCATGATTACTACGGTAAGCGCAAGTGCAATGACCAACACCGCACCTACAAATTTGGATTTGATGGTTTTGAAGTTAAGCATTTGATATCCTCCCGGTCTATGACTTGCCCCGAAACAAGCAGAAAAAACATGTCGGCGCAAGGTGATAAACCGAGTGTAGCACGCGTAAAAAAGCAAAATGACGAATGTTACCATATCTTCACATTCGTCATTTAGGTTATGTTCGTTCTATTATGTTCGTTCTAAATAGTACCCTTCACCCCTTGATACGGTGATGGTGAATCCCGCATCCAATTCGAGCAGTTTTGTCCGCAGACTGGATATTGTTTTTCTCAGGGTTGAATCATCCCCCAGCATTTTTTGCCCCCACGCCTTTTCGTACAAGTAATCCGCGCTCATTACTTTTTCGGGTTGACCGGCAAAGCGTTCAAACAAGGAGTATTCCTTGGGTGTAAACCCCATGTCCTCGCCGTTAAAAAAGGCTTTTTTTGCGGCTATATCAATTTTAATGCCGCCAATGGTGAGGGTGTCGGGTATTGAATATGTGCGGCGCAAAACCATTTCTATGCGTCCAAGCAAAACATCATTGTTATAGGGCTTGGTAATATAGTCATCGCCCCCTGCCGCTATTCCCTTCAATTCATCGCCACTTTCCGAAAGCGCGGTCAGAAGCAAAACAGGGATATTTTTGTCCCGCCGCAACTCTTCGAGAAAATCCAGCCCGCTACCGTCGGGCAACATAATGTCAAGGATGATGATGTCCGGCTGGTTTTCTTGTACGCATTTGCGCGCCTCGGCAAGATTTACGGCAGTTTGGACATTGTAGCCCCCTTTGCGCTCCAAGATAATTTTGTTCGCAAACAAGATGCGTTCTTCGTCCTCCACCAAAAGCACATTATACATTTTCGACACGCTCCCTGGCCTCGCTATAAATCGGTAATTTAATGGTCATAACCGTTCCCTTGCCTTCTTCGCTTTGGGCAGAAATTGTGCCGCCGTGGGCCTCTACGATTTGCTTGCATATCGGAAGACCAATGCCTGTACTGTTAGAATTGCTAACGCCCCTTACGAAAATATGGGGTAACAATTCATCAGGAATGCCTGTACCGCTGTCCAAAACCTTTGTAACCAAAAAGCCATCACAAACACTCGCCTTTATAGAAATTTTGCCGTATTTTGTGTGTCTGTTGGCATTGTCTATGAGGTTTGAAAGCACTTGAATTAATTGGTCGGCATTGCCATACACCTTGGGCAAATCATCGGGTACACTTACAACAAGTGCGTTGTTATTTTTTTCTGTCAGCCTTCGGCGTACTTCCGCACCGCTTTTCAGCAGTGCCGAAAAATCAAGTGCCGTCATTTTTTCACCGCTTGAGTGCATGGATGCCAGCTTTAGATTGTTTTCTGTAATGCGTGACACCCGCAAAATTTCTTCCTGCGCACGCCCAAGTGCCTCCGAAATCAATTTTGCGTCCCCGTCATCTCCCTCATGCAATGCCGCCGCCAATTGTATATCAACGGATATAAGGGTAAGCGGCGTTTTTGTTTCATGGGCCATGTTTGCCAAATAGTTGTTTTTTATGCGGTTAAGGCTTTCGAGGGTAGCGTTTTCTCCCGCAAGCTGTTTCTCATGTTTTCTTGTTTCGTCAAGCTCCATTTCATTGCGGCGAAAGTATATGGTGAGTGCAATCGTGTTGATAAATATGAAAACAAGGATGCCCGCTTGGGTGTAATTAGCCACCGCCTCCGGGGTGGCGGTGCGGATTGCCACTTCTGTAACACCCAGCACAATGTTGACAAGCGAGCCGATGATTACCAGCACGTATTCTGCCTGCCACTTGGCTTTGCTCTTTGCGGTTCGCCAAATATTGTTTGCCAAAACCCCGCTGATGAAAAGCACCATCAGGATGTTATAGGGGGTGTTGAACTGCGAGTACACGGCAGGATTGGTCAATAGCATAAAAATGCCATGCACGGCAAAAAAACCAATGGCCGCATATTTGAACAGCCTGTTTGCACCGTTATTAAACATCGCATCAATATATAAAATCATGGCAACCGCAAACGCCGATGTAACCAGGTATGCCAGCAGATAGTCAAGTTGCCATGTCATTTGCGGAAGCAACGTGGCGATAATCCTGAAATCAATCCCGAGTGTACGCAACGCAATCATCACACACATAAGGGAAAACCACAAAAACTGCTTCTGATTTCTAAAAAACAAATATATGCCAAGGTAAAGCAGAACAGACATAAGCGTTACGCCGATAAGTATGCTTATCCGAATGTGCCCTAAGATACTCCATGAGGTGATGAGGGGCTGTTCGCCAAAATACAGCGGATTCAACCGCCCGCCATGTGCCAGCACAAAGCCGGAACGCTGTATAATTATTTCCGTGGGCGCGTATCCCGCTACAAAATAGACGGTAAAAAAGTTTGTTTGTGCCGTCATGTTTTCATAGCTATCGCCGGGGACGCCCACTTGTGTAAGCATGACCCCATCCACCCATAGCGTCATGGCATGGGTGGCACTCAGTCCTGTAATTCCGTAAAGCACGCCCCCTTGCAAATCAAGTACAAGGCGGTAGGTTGCATACCGCCCGCCGGCTGGTTCATCTGTTGGCGCAGATGTGCGTCCTTCCAAAAAATCATTGGGCGTATAAAGTGCTTCGGGATGCCTGTCAAAAGCATCGGGGGAAATTAGAGCCAAACCCGCAGAAAAGTCAAAACAGCTAAGTGCCTCGGCATTGTTTATGTACTCCGCTTCACTGTCTGTGAGAAATATCACAGCCGCAAATATGGCGAATACTGCCAGCACATAGAATATTATCGTGGGTAGACGGTGCGGGCTATTCGTCATACTACGCCCCTGGGGTCTTGGATTATTATTCGCATCAATGTATTCCCTTCATTTGCATGTCGAACATTCTGCGGTATATGCCATTGTGCGCCATGAGTTCCTGGTGGTTCCCTTGCTCCGCGATTTGCCCCTTGTCCACCACCAGAATTTGGTCGGCCCCGGCTATGGTGCGCAGGCGGTGGGCGATGACGAAGCTGGTACGCTCACGCATCAGCATGGTCATGGCCTCTTGGATTTTGGCCTCGGTGCGGGTATCTACCGAGGAGGTGGCCTCGTCCAGGATGAGAATGTCCGGGTTGGCCAGCACGCAACGGACGATGGCCAGTAGCTGGCGTTGGCCGGAGCTCAGGTTGCGGCTGTTTTCGGCAAGGGGGGTATGGTAGCCCTCGGGCAGCTGCCGGATGAAATGGTCCGCGCCCACCAGCTGGGCGGCTTTTTTTATTTCTGCGTCGGAGGCGTCGGGGTTGGCGTAGCGCAGGTTTTCCATGATGCTTCCCGTGAAGAGGTAGGTGTCTTGCAACACGATGCCGAAGGCGCGGCGCAGGGAATTGCGGGTGTAGCTTGCCAGTGGCTTGCCGTCCAGGAGGATTTCCCCCGCGTCTGTGTCGTAGAAGCGGGTGATGAGGTTGACAATGGTGGTCTTGCCCGCGCCGGTGGGGCCCACCAAGGCAATGACCGAGCCGCTGGGGGCATGGAAATTGCAATGGCTGATGACCGGGGAATTGGGCTTGTAGCCGAATGTCACGTTCTGGAAGCGGATATCCCCCCGGGCTTGGGTCAGGGCGGCGGCGTGAGGTGGGTCGGGGGTTTCCTCCGCTACGTCGAGGATTTCGAAGACCCGCTCGGTGCTGGCCAAAGCGGATTGGAGCTGGTTGTATGTACTGGCCAGTTCGTTCAGGGGGCGGCCGAATTGCCTTGCGTAGGCGATAAAGGAGGCGATAATACCCACGGTGATGCTTCCGTTGATGGCCAGCATGGCCCCGGCGAAGGCCACCACGGCAAGGCTCAAATTGTTTATCACATTCATGGCGGGCATAATAAAGCCCGACCAGATTTGCGCGTGGGTACCGGCTACGCGCAAGCGTTCGTTAATTTGCGCGAAATCCTCCACGCTCTTTTTTTCACAGCCATACGCCTTGATGACCGCCATCCCCGTGATATCCTCCTCAATTTTCGCGTTGAGCAGACCCAATTCGAGCTGTTGCTGGCGAAAATGCTTCCGCGTCTTCCCTCCGATGGTCTTGCTCACGATGAAAAATAAGGGCACGCTTACCAGCGCGAAAAAGGTCATGGCGGGGGAAAGCCAGAGCATCATGGCCAGCACCCCCGTGACGGTTATCAGAATCGAGGTCAACTGCACCAAGGCCATGCCCAAAATCCCCGCGATATTGTCCGTATCGTTGGACAGGCGGCTCATCAGCTCGCCGTGCATGTAGGAATCAAAAAATTTAATGGGCAACTTTTGCAAATGCTTGAAAAGATACTGCCGCATACTGCGCACCAGCCGCTGGCTTGCCCCGGCCACCACCCAGGTCTGCAAGAAATTCGTGCAGGCATCCCATAGATACAGCACAACCAACAGCCCGAAAATGGGCAACGCGAACCGCGTCACCTCCGGCGCGGGATAGGGGTACACCAAGGCGTCTATCACCCGCCCAATGAGAAAGGGCCCCGCCAAGGCCGCCGCCGCCGCGCCCACGGAAAGCAAAAAAATAACGGGCAAGGCGTACCATTGCTCGCGGAAATAGCCCAGCAGACGCAAAATAGTCTTGACAAAATGCTTGGGCCGTTCCCGCTCCCGCTGGAAGCGGTTGCCCCCTCTTGGCGGGGCGTTGCCGGGTTGTGGGTGCGCCCGTGGCGGCATGAAATTCCTCCGTCTTAGGTGCTAAAATAAAGCAAAAGCAAAAAGGAACTCAGCACCGTATATACCCCCGCCCAGGCAAAGAGTCGGCGGCGTATCTGCCCTTCGGTGAGGTCAAAGTAAAGCTGACCCACCGGGGCGGGTGCGGCGGGGTCCTTGCGGAACCGCTTGTGGGTATGCAAATAAGAATTTGCCACATTCAACATCCCCGTCCCCCACATAAAAACAGGCATTATGAAAGGAACTTCCACCGCTTCCGTAACAAATAAAATCCACGCCCCCGCAAGCAATGCCGCCCCCGCCAATTGAATCCACCCCAAAAACCGCAGGTATTTCCGCTCATCAATGGCCACACGCCGCGCAGAGCCCACCGTGCCTATGTAAAACGAGGCTCCCCCGCCCATAAAATTAACGACTGCCATTACAATTTGAAATATCACCAGCACTGCGAAGAAGATTAAAATGAATGCCCGCATGATACCTCCCGGCGTAATCAAATTCACCTGTAGACACCCACTTTGTTGTCGAAACGCTTATTTTGTGTAATTAAAATCTTTTAAGTACCACGTTGGCACAGAGTTGTTCATGTTGTCAAACCAGCGCAGGATGCGTTGAACATCAACCAAACCTATCTCTGGCTTTCCTTCTTCGTAAGTTTCATTCAATATTGCTATCGCATCACAGGCAAAATAAAATGCAAGCATATTGAAAAACTCCTGCGGCGGTTCTCCTCCGAAGTAACCCCTTACAAATCCCGTGGAATAGCGTGGGCTTATTTCGTTATCCCACTCTTCCATAAAAATTATATCTACCCATGGGTCGCCATAGTCCCTTTCAAATATTTCACAATTGAAGTCAATAACGCCGAGGTTACTATCTGGCAATATAATAATATTTGAATCAATAAAATCACTATGGATAAGTGTTTGTGGTCTGCCTTTAATCAGGTGTGTATTGTTTTGAATATATTTTATTAGCACGTTTACTTCTTCAAATTTTATATCTTCGTCGTTGTAACAGTCGATTGATTCTTGTACATATTCCATAAACCAAACTTCCCAAGGCTCGGCATTGCTTGGCGCAGGTATAGTATGGATTAGACGCAGTAACTCGCCTGCTTTCACACCGTGAGCATATTGCTCTGCTTCGGTCATGTTTGGCAATAATGATTGTAAATCTTCTCCTTCAAGCCAACTCAATAGCTGATAGACATTTTTACCATCGTTACATACGCCGAAATCTATAGGCTGTGAAATAGGAATGCCAAGTGTAGCGACACGCTCCAGTATACTGTACTCAGCTTCTTTTACATCGGTATCTTCGATGTCGGAGATTCGTAGGAGCAACTTTTGCCCACTTGCAGTTTCAATAAGATATTTTTTGTCATCTGATGCACCCTTTGTAATAGGTTCAATTTTGACAAATGTATCGTAACATGGGATGTCTTTCATCATTATCTCCTAATGAAAAACCATAATTTTTTATGCATGTACCAAACTCCTGTGGTACGGAAGTGCGCTATTGCCAGATATTCACATTAAAAGTTAGCCTTGTGTAGTGGGCAAGTTGATTATTTTAATATCTTTGCCCATTCGCTTGATGAATTTATTGGTAGTTTCGTCAAAATTTTTCGTTAATTCTTCGGGTGACATTTTGCGGTAGCGCAGGGAATTTTCATTCTTAATTTTATGGATTTCCAACATTGCCATACTCTCAGTCATTTAATTCAACCTCCTCTAGTAGCATTGATGGGGGCATAATACTAATTTCCTTGTAATGGTTAATGGCGTTCACAATCTTCACCTTGTTGATGGTCTTATAATTTACAAGGTGCCTGAAATTCCACGAAATAATTATATCGCAGTTATATACTACCGCAAACGCAATATGCAAGCAGTCGGCATAGCTTTTTTCCTTCAACACATCCCCTGCGATATATTCGTCAGCTAGGCGCATAATTTCATCAGTCCTTGTTAGGATTTGGATTTGGATTTGCTTCAACCGCTCGAACATATGGCCGCGCTTGGGCTCATCACAGTTCTCTATTTCGTCAATGACGACGGGGGAGATGAAGATGTCATGCTTGCCGTTTATTATAATCTTCCCAAATGAACGTATTTAAGAAATGGAATTATTAAAATGCGTTATTTCCACCCTTCATAGAATTTATACTCGCCAAGTTTGTAAAATTGTAGTCCACATCATCTGCATAATCAAACTCACCTGTAGACACCCACTTTGTTGTCGAAAAAATCATTAATCATGTCTACGTGTTGCTGTACAAATAATGTCGGAAGATTATCTCTATGAAAGTATTGCAAATCATATGTTTCATTATTATCTATATACAGCGTGCCACCCACAACACTTGCCTTAAAATTATAACATATGGTTTGTGCCTTATCGCCGTTGTGATATTCAAAAAAATATTTAGAATATATCCCAATTAAATACTCAATCCTTATATCAAGTCCCGTTTCTTCTTTTACTTCACGTATGGCCGCCTCTTCAATAGATTCGCCCAATTCAACAACTCCACCAGGTATTCCCCAGATATTATTTGTTTTGCTTCGTTTTTGTAATAAAATTTCATTGTGTTCATTGACAATGCAAGCACCCGAACAATTGAGAAAAATCCTTTCATTCCCAACCTTGCTACGTACCCATTTAATATAATGGCTCATGCAGTTTCCCCTCCGAAAATATAAACGTTACGCACGTACCACACTCATCCGCGTTAAGTTCATAAATCACACGAACATCTCCAACCCTTAAACGATAACGTAAATTTAATGCGCTTGCAATTCTTCATAGCTTATCCTCATATCTTGCAAAAGCGCATCAAGCGACACAGTATCCCCTGTTATCTTATTCAGATAAACAAGTCCACTCTGACCAATCGCCATTTGATAACTGCTCTTGATAGTAAACGGCGGCAGAATCCAAATAGGTTAGGGCATATGATGTATGCAGACTTACTTGCTGTACGTTGGGCAAGGCTTCCACTCGTGTAATGGCTACTTCCGCAGTAATTTTCCCACTGATATAATCCTCAACAACGAAATTAACCTTGTCGTTTGCAATAGAGCCTCGAACGATACCATGTGTATGACGCAAACGGTCGTCAGGCTTACCTTTTCGCCTATTATCCCGCACGAAGTTTAACCATTCCAATGTTGGTTCGTCGAAGATAAGCGGATTAACATTCTCATCAGAGAATATGCTACCGCCCAATGTGTATTTCATCACAACGGGTTTACCCGAAAACGCCGCACGACTTTTCGCCCAACGCCGTGCAACATCAAGGTTGCTACCCAAATAAAAACCTTGCCCAAAATCTGTGCGATGGCGACCTTTGGTTAAATCAATTTCATGTATGATTTGTGTTGTACCGTGGTATAGTTCCATATTACGCCGCATGTACGTTTGCTAATTCGGCAGTTAGCAATTCCGCCATATATTCAAAACCTTGTGTATGGAATGAATCATAACCAGCCAGCACCTTTTCCACAAAGCCATACTGTTCTAACAGCCGTGCTGTTTCTGTCACCGTTTTTTGCAACTCGTCAGCTGTGTACTGTATCACATGCACTAGCCATACTGCCCTATCTGCTTCTGTATGCATTTTCCAAACCTCCCAACGTGATTATACAATTTTTACACCAAAGTTGCGCACCTATATACCGGCAAGCCGATGCGATGCGCCCTTCCGGGAACTGAACTTAGCTTATATTGCTTTCTACAAACTCTTTTACTTTTATTGCCATTGGTTCGTAAGCACCGTTATAAGCAATGGATATTGTGCTACCATCTACCTGCGAAAAGCAAATAAAGTCTTTTTTACTGACCAAAGCCTTATCTAAAGAAACCGAAACAGTATCTTTGAATAACATTGTTTTTTCATTCTTTCCTAACCCAGTGCCTGCAAAACCTTTTTCTACAATAATAACCTTGTCCTCATAAACAAACACTTCTTCACTATGCTCACCAAGCCCACCATCAAACTTAAAAAGCACACCTGCGGGGACTTTATTAAATACTTCGTTACGAATTTCAGCAAAAACATTATTTTCTGATTTTATAGCTCCTACTATTTCGCTTGCTGTGCGATTTTCAAAAGAGTTCATCGCAATCGCCTTTTCGCCCATGTTTAATTCTGTGTGGCTTAGTCCAAAAGGTAAAATGCAGTCATCACAAATAACGCCGTCTTTTAGTTTGTGATTCAAGCTAAAAAAGCCCTGTTTTTTATTACAATTAACGCAAAATTTCTTCATAAAATAAATCCTCCTAAAATGTAATTTATGTGTGTGTCACACAGTTTTTTAAGCATGGTTATACATGTGTTTTCCGCAAACGATTAAAATTGCAATGCCAATTGCTATACCAAAATCAATGATACCTTGACTATGATAAAGTGTAGTGCCTTGAATGTCTGCAAACAGATATTCATCAAAGAATATAAGAAATGCTTCCGCCAGTGTAAATACACCTATGTTGTATATTAAATAAGTTATGCCAAGCACAAATCCAAGAATTACGGCCACAATTGCAGTAAGTACAAGAAAAACAGGAAATGTTTTTCCATATGCTCCTTTTCCTAATTTGAATCCAACAAGAATACAGACACCCGCTAGAATCCCCGGGACAATACCATCTACCCAATTAGTAAGGCCGATAGTGTTGAAATAGACTATTTGGATAAACACAGCTACTGCCGCTCCAAGAATTGTAAGTAAATTTCCTGTAACATTGCTTTTAAGTTCCTTAGTGCTGGAATCATTCATTGAATACCCCTTCCTAATATAAATTTTGTCCAGTTGCCTACCATTACGATAAATTATATCAGAAAATAACAATACCTAGAACGTGTGCTGTGAAGGGTGGAAATAACGCTACTAACTACTTATACTACACGCTTTAATTTCAAGGGGCGTTTAGTAAGAAACTCTATCCCTTTATCCATTGTTGTTCGTGGGTGTGGATATATATCAATGTCCATCTCTAACGGCTCATCTATAAGATACAGCAGTCCTTTTTCAGTTCCGTTGTGTGAAATCGGCGAAAAAATTTCGTTATATTCAAGCATAGTCGGCTTTGTTGCAAATGCTTCAGCAAGTTCTTTCCACTGGGTTATTGTTTCACCCTCTCGCAAGATTTCAAACTCAACATTAGAACCGTGATACCAAGGCTTACGCATGTCAATCGGATAATCCATATCGCTCTCCTCTGTCAAAACATAAATTTTAAGCACGTACTACGCTTGCAGTGGTACATAAGTACGCTGTTCATTATAATTTTACCTCATGAATTTCTTGATTCGGTAGAAATCTGTACCGTGGCTTGAAAATTTGGGTTCTTTTGATTGAAAATATATCATCATCGTTACTGAACTGATAATTGAATCCCGCCAGCAAGTCACGCCCCAATAAATTCCTGAAATCTTGCTTTTCATCCATTATAATTTGAAATGGCCAATATTTACCTTCGTACTCAAATATATTGATTAAAGGTAACTGAACATATCCTGCATCTATTTTATTCCCGGCGGCCGTTGTTGGTTTATCTTTGTCCTCGAACACGATAGCATTTTTTTGAATCCAATCCATATCATACCCCAAACGCCACAACTCCGGTTTTGAAATGGTTGACGTATCAGCACCAGTATCCACTTTAAAACGCACAGGTAACATAGTCACAGCGTTTATTGGTTTTATGTCTATCGGAACATAGACCCTTCCAAATTCCGAAAATCCAATCTTATTCATAGTACACCACGTTTCCTATGGACGGATAAGGTTCTGTTAATGTACCATACATGGAAGCTACTCTTTGACCTTTATATTCATCCATAGATGCTTTCATCAAGTCCCTTTGGTCATCCGCAGTATAAATCACATACCCAAGGTCGTTGTCACATCGGTCAACAATTTCGGTTATAACCATCATAAAATATTTCGTTGGGTATTTTTTTACCGCATCCTTCGTGGTCATAATTTCGTTTGCTTCGATTTTTTCCAACATGGCAATTCCTCCCTGTTAATATAAATTTTCCATAAAGCGTTATTTACACCTTTCACAGCACACGTCCTATATTTTATCCGGGTTAAAAATAATCCCGATGTCCCCTTCTTCGTAGAGCATTCCCCCCAGCTCGGGGAGATAGCTGTAGGGCGTGGCCTTTTCGGGGGTGGCGTTTTGGGCGACGGCTTTGTAGCGGTCGATTTCCGTTTTGGGGCGGGGAATGTTGGAATGGCCGGTGTAAAAGGTGTCGAAGGGTAGGCTTTGGACGCGCTCCAGCATGGCGATGTAGTCGGCCATGGGTAGGCTGTCTTGCAGATAGAGCCACTGATGGGGGCCCAGGGCGTCGCTGACCAGGAGAACGCGCCGCTGGCGGACGAGCAAGCCTACGGAGCCGGCGGTGTGGCCTTCCAGGGCCACGGCTTCCACTTCCATGCCCCCCAGGTCGAAGACGCGGCCCACTTCCAGCGGGCCCAAGTCCCCGGAGCCTAAATGGATGAAGCTTTCGTGGTCGAGGGTGGGGGGGACGCGCTGGGCGTTATTTTCCAGTGCCCGGCGGCGGCCCGTGCGGGAGGTGTGCTTCCTGCACAGCACCTCGTCGGCGGGGTGGATTAACGCGCCGCCGAACTGTACCGCGCCGCAAGCATGGTCATAATGGCCGTGTCCCAGCACCACGGTTACGGGCAGACTGGTGATTTCAGCCACACACGCCCGCAACGGGCCGAAGCCGAAGGCGGCGTCGTATAGTATCGCTTCTTTTTCCCCCACCAACAGATAACAAAATACCCTGTCGGGCTCGCAAATGCTGTAAATCCCCTCATGAAGGGCTTTCACTTTGTAATAACTCATCCGGTTCCGCTCCTTTTCGCAAATAGATTCGCAGCCACCAGGCACCGGCGGCGGCAATGCGCAAGAAAAATATAATCCAAAAGGTATTGCGCAAGGCGGGCATATCGCCGCCCAGCAGACGGTACAAGGCCACCCCGGCCACGGGGAACACCGCATTGGAGGCCATGATGACGCAAGTATACAACGAAATGGATAAACTGCGATACTCCTTATCCACCACTTTCAGCAGGCATTGGAAAAAATTGAGGACAATGGTGGCGAAGCTCATATGGCCGATAAAATTGGCCACCAGAAAAACGGGTATCCCCATCCGTGTGGGTACGCTGAGGGCTAAAATCATGGCAATGGGGCACAGCGCAAGCCCTAAAATGCCAAAAGTCACCGGCTTTTCCACCCCATAGCGGGTATTTTTCTTGCTCCAAAAGGCCAGCGTAACCAACTGCGCCAACGTAGCCCCCACCCCGGTCAGCCCCAGCAGAAATTCGTTCATATGTAGGTAATTGGCTTGCCCGATGAAATACAGCGTCCAGTCCAAATGCCAGGAGATATGGAAAAACAACGCCACCGCCACAAAGCCGATGAAGGGCTTGCTCCGCCTCATGCGGTTCACGGCGGTTTTGAACTGAGCAAGGGAAACGCGCCGGGGCTCAGCGGGCATGGTGGCCTTGATTTGACGCAGGAAAATGGCGTTGGCTACGAGCAAAGTCCCCACCAGCAAATAAAAAATCTGATGCACCAGAATTTTTCCTTCATGGGTGGGGACAGCGGCCAAAATGCCCCCGCTGACCAGCGGCAAGCAAATGGAAATAATCATGGTGATGCGCGCCCGGAAGGTAAGCACCGCGTTTCGCTTGTCCGCTTCCACCACCTCGGGGAAATAAGCTTGCCACGATAAGTTGTACATCGCCGTAGACACATTGCCCAAGGCGATGAAGCCCAGGAAGAAATACACCGTATGTACCGGAATAAACGCCGCCAGCCCACCCAGCACAAAAAATAGCGCGGCCATCAGCAGTGACCCGGAAAGCATCCGCCGCTTGTTGAGCAGACTGTCCGCAAACAGCCCCGCGGGAATCAAAAGCACTAAATTTATTATCTGGGGCAGGAACTGGAGCAGACTCAGCTGAAACGCCCCCGCCCCCAGCCGCAGGGCAAAAATATTATGGTTGTTCGCGGCGATGCTGATGGCACCCATGAGCAATAGGCCGTCTATGCCATACTTTACGGCATGGGGGTTTCCATCGACAAAGGCCCTGACCCGGGCGGTTAGCAATTTTAACATAGGGGGAATTATACCACAGAAGCATTGCGGAAAAAGCGCGCGCAGGTGTCTACCTTTTTTGCCAGAGCGTAGTATAATGTCCTGGGAGGTGGATAATGGAAATTAAATTGGACGGCATGTTACCAGACTATCCCGCTTTTGAAGAAGGGATTAACCGTGCGCCCAGCCGGGGATTTCGGCTAACGGGCGCGCAAGCGGAAACGGCTTTGCGAAACGCCCTTAGATATGTGCCGGCGTGCTGGCATGAGGTGCTGGCCCGGGAATTTATGGAGGAGCTGGTCACCTATGGCCGGATTTACGGGTACCGCTTCCGGCCGGCGGGGCGCATTTATGGCAAGCCGGTGGAGGCGTATCGGGGCCGGTGCCTGGCGGGCAAGGCTTTTCAGGTGATGATTGACAATAATCTGGACTTTGAAACGGCTTTGTACCCCTACGAGCTGGTGACATACGGGGAGACGGGGAGCGTCTGCGCCAATTGGATGCAGTACCGGCTGATTGTGCAGTACTTGGAGGTGCTGACCGAGGCACAGACTTTGGTGATTTCCAGCGGGCATCCCTTGGGGCTGTTTCCGTCGAAAAAGGACGCGCCCCGGGTGATTATTACCAACGCTTTGATGGTGGGCATGTTTGACAATATCGGGGATTGGGAAATCGCCCAGCAGATGGGGGTGGCCAATTATGGGCAGATGACCGCCGGAGGCTGGATGTACATTGGCCCCCAGGGCATTGTGCACGGCACATATAATACACTGCTGAACGCGGGCCGCTTGAAGCTTGGGCTTTCCATAGACCAGGATTTGAGCGGTATTTTATTTGTGTCCAGCGGGCTGGGCGGCATGAGCGGCGCGCAACCCAAGGCCATGGAGATTGCCGGTGGCGTGGCCATCGTAGCGGAGGTGGATGGTGCCCGGATACAGACCCGCCACGCCCAGGGCTGGGTGCGCAAAGTCAGCGGCGACCCGGGCGAGGTGTTCACCATTGCGGCGGAGCATATAAATAGGAAGGAACCCATGTCCATCGCCTACCACGGCAATATCGTGGACTTGCTGGAATACGCGGTGGAAAATAACATTCACATTCCCCTACTCTCCGACCAGACCTCCTGCCACAATGTATATTCCGGCGGGTACTGCCCGCGCATTCCCTTCGAAGAGCGTACCCGTATGCTGGCCTCCGACCGGGAGAAATTCGCCGCGCTGGTGGACGAAGCCCTGCGCACGCATATCCGGCTGATTCAAATACTGGCCGGGCGCGGGACTTATTTCTTCGATTACGGGAACGCCTTTTTGAAGGCCGTGTACGACGCCGGGGTAAAGGAAATCTCGAAGAACGGCGTGGACGAGAAGGACGGCTTCGTTTTCCCCTCCTACGTGGAGGACATTTTGGGGCCGGAGCTGTTTGACTACGGCTACGGGCCTTTCCGCTGGGTGTGCCTGAGCGGCGACCCCGAGGATTTGCGCAAAACCGACGCCGCCGCCATGGCTTGCATCGACCCGGACCGCCGGGCCCAGGACCGGGACAATTACATCTGGGTGCGGGACGCGGAGAAAAATAAAATGGTGGTGGGCACCCTGGCCCGTATCCTGTACCAGGACGCGGAGGGCCGCACGAAGATTGCTCTGCGCTTCAATGAAATGGTGAAAAACGGCGAGGTAGGCCCCATCATGCTGGGGCGCGACCACCATGATGTGTCCGGCACGGATTCCCCCTTCCGGGAGACATCCAATATCAAGGACGGCAGTAATGTGATGGCCGATATGGCCACCCAATGCTTCGCCGGGAACGCCGCACGGGGCATGAGCCTCGTCGCCTTGCACAACGGCGGCGGCGTGGGCATCGGCAAGTCCATTAACGGCGGCTTCGGCATGGTGCTGGACGGCTCAGACACAGCCGCACAAATCATCAAGACCGCCATGATGTGGGACGTCATGGGCGGCATCGCCCGGCGTGCCTGGGCACGGAATGAAAATTCCATCGCCACGGCAATGGAATATAACCGGAACTACAGCAACCAGGGGCATATCACTTTGCCGTATACAGCGGATGACGCGCTGGTACGGACGATTATTGGAGGTCACACATGGTAAAGATTATCGAATGCATCCCCAATTTCAGCGAGGGGCGGCGGGAGGAAATCATTGAAGGGCTGGCCGGTGTTGCCCGGGGCGTGGCGGGGGTCACGCTGTTGGATTATTCCGCCGACGCCAGCCACAACCGCTCGGTGTTTACGCTGATGGGCGACCCGGAGGGCATCAAAACCGCCGCCATCGCTTTGGCGAAATTCGCGGCGGAGCATATTGACTTGACCCGGCACGAGGGCGAGCATCCCCGGATGGGTGCCACAGACGTGATTCCCTTCGTGCCGATAAAGGGTGCCACCATGGCGGATTGTATCGCCATCGCCAGGGAAGTGGGCGAAACCCTTGCCCGCGAGGTGAAAATCCCGGTATTTTTGTACGAGGAGGCCGCCACCAAGGAGACCCGCCGCAACCTGGCCACCGTTCGCAAGGGGCAATTCGAGGGTATGGCGAAGAAGCTGGCCAAGGCCGAATGGAAGCCAGATTTCGGCGATTGTGCCCCCCACCCCACCGCCGGGGTGACAGCCGTGGGTGCGCGGATGCCGTTGATTGCCTTCAATGTGAACCTTTCCACCAGCGATGTGAAGATTGCCGATAACATCGCCAAGGTGGTGCGCGGCTCCGGCGGCGGGCTGAAATACTGCAAGGGCATCGGTATTTTGCTGGAAGAACGCAACATTGCCCAGGTTTCCATGAACATGGTCAACTACGAGGGGACGCCCCTGTACCGCGCCGTGGAGCTGATTAAAGCGGAAGCGAAACGCTACGGCGTGCATGTCATCGGGACGGAGCTGATTGGCCTGGCCCCGGTGAAGGCTCTCGTTGACAGCGCGGAATATTACTTACAGCTGGAGGATTTTGACTACGGTAAGCAGGTCTTGGAAAATCATCTATGGTAGAGCTGCGTATTGCGAATATCGGTCTGCTGGCCACGCCGGAGGGAAGCAGTGCGCGGCGCGGTGCCGGGCAAGATAAAATCCGGCTGGTAAAAAATGCCGTCATCGGGGTGACAAAGGGGAAAATTGTCTACGCGGGCGACGGGGAAAACGCGCCCGCCGGCATAGCGGAGTATGACGCGGGGGGACGGCTGGCCACGCCGGGGCTGGNGGACGCCCACACCCATTTGGTCTTCGGCGGCTTTCGCCAGCATGAGCTTGAATATAAACTGGCGGGCATGGCTTACTTGGACATTTTGCGCTCGGGGGGTGGCATTCTTTCCACGGTGGAGGCCACCCGCGCCGCCACGCGGGACGCGCTCTATAATAAAAGCGCGGCCTTCCTGGACGCCATGCTGGCCCACGGCACCACCACCGCAGAGATAAAATCCGGGTACGGATTAAACCTCGAAACCGAGCTGAAACAACTGGCGGTCATCAACGATTTGCAAAAAAAATACAGCGTTGTGCCCACCTTCATGGGGGCCCACGCCGTCCCCAAGGAATACGCGGGCAACCCGGACGCCTACGTGGACTATATAATTGAAGCGATGCTACCCACCGTGGCCGAAGGCGGACTGGCGAAGTATTGCGATATTTTCTGCGAAAAATCGGTCTTTGACATTGCCCAGTCCCGGAAAATATTAGAAGCGGCGCGGGGGCACGGGCTACAGCTCAAAATCCACGCCGACGAAATCGAGCCCATGGGGGGCGCGGGGCTGGCGGCGGAAATGGGAGCGGTTTCCGCGGAGCATCTTTTACAGGCCAGTGATACGGATTTGTCCGCCATGGCCCAGGCCGGAACCATTGCCGTGCTTTTGCCCGCCACCAGCTTTTATCTGGACAAAAACTACGCCCGGGCGCGGGCCATGGTGGAGAAAAGCATTCCCGTAGCCGTCGCCTCGGATTTCAACCCCGGCTCCAGCCCCAGCTACAACATGCAATTTGTCCTCAACCTGGCTTGCCTGAAGCTCAAATTGTCCCCCGCCGAAGCCCTTACCGCCGCCACCCTCAACGCCGCCGCCGCCATCGGCTGCGCAGACACGAAGGGCAGCCTCGAAGCGGGCAAGGACGCAGACATCGTGCTGTGGGATTGCCCAGACATAAACTTCTTGTTTTACCGCTACGGCAACAATCAAGTGCATAAAGTGTTCAAGGAGGGGGCGTTAATTTAATTCACCACCATGGAGTAAAAGCCCGCGTGGAAGGGGTGAAGCGGGGTAAATGGGCCGCGCTGGCACTCGTTGCGGGATGATTGGCTCTGTCGGAGAAGTGGTTGCGTTGGTCTTGTTTCACAAGCCTCAACGCCAACCACGTAACTCCGCCATTCGCCACTAATCACGCAACTTCGCGAGACGCGCTTACCCGTCCACCCCGCTTCACCCCACCACGCTCCCTACTCGCAGGTATGTGGTGAGTAATTTATCTTTCACACTACCCCACCCCGCAACTTGCGAGCGTTAGTGGGTAATGAAATTACTCTGTCACGTTGATTGCGTATTTCTTGTTCCGTGGGAGGGGGTGGGTGAATGCGCAAGCGCGTCTCGCGGGAAGGCGAAATTAACGGCGAATGGGCGGCTTAGTACTCGGCGTTGAGGCTTCGGAGAAGACCAACGCGAGTACTTGCCGCACAGAGCCGTTCATGAGCATTCCCGTGCTAGCGCGGCGCATTCACCCACCCCCTCCCACGGGAGCACAATAGAACGCAAACAGCAATGCCATAACAAATTTAATTAACGTTTCAAGGAGGGTTCGTCATGTTGACAGGATTAAAGGTAAGTGAATTTATTAATCGGGTGGCCTCCGATTCTCCCGCCCCTGGCGGCGGCTCGGTGGCGGCGGTGACGGCGGCTCAGGGCATCGCCCTCACCCGCATGGTGGCCTTGCTCACCGTGGGCAAGAAAAAATACGCCCAGTACGACGCCCTCATGGGCGAGATTTCCGCCAAGGCCGAGGTGCTGGCCAACAAGCTCACGGCGTATGTAGACAAGGACACGGAAGCCTACAACGGCGTGTCTGCGGTGTTTGCCCTGCCGAAAAATACCGACGAGGAAAAAAAGGCCCGCTCCGCCGCCATGCAAACAGCACTAAAGGCCGCCGCCGCCGTCCCCTTCGAGGTGATGGAGCTGTGCGTGGAGGCGTTGAAGCTCACGGAGGAAGCCGTGGGCAAGTCGAATACCAACGCCGCCTCGGATTTGGGCGTGGCCGCGCTGAATATAGGCGCGGGAGCCATGGGCGCGTGGCTGAACGTGAAAATCAATCTGGCGGGTATAAAAGACGCGGATTTCACCGCCCGATACGGCCAGCAGGGTGCTACGCTGGACAAGGAGGCCCAGGCGATTTCCGCACGTATCTATGAGCAAATTTTAACGTCCTTGGAGGGATAACATGCTAGCCATCACCCCCGACGAAGTCCTCACTTTGCCCGAGCTGATGGCGGTAGCCCGCAACGGCGAGAAAGTAACGCTTCACCCCCGCACCATTGCCGTCATCGAAAAATCCCGCGCCACGGTGGAGCGGATGGTACGCGAAGGGCATATCGTCTATGGCATTACCACGGGCTTTGGCAGTTTTTATAACAAGACTATCGGCCCGGAGGAAACCCACGCGCTACAGCGCAACCTGATAGAAAGCCACGCCTGCGGGGTGGGCAAGCCCCTGCCCGTGGACGTGGTGCGGGCCATGATGCTACTGCGGGTGAAATCCCTGTCCCAGGGCTATTCGGGGATTCGGCTGTCCACCTTGGAGACTTTGCTGGCCATGCTGAACAAGGGCGTCGTCCCTTTGGTGCCGGAGAAGGGCTCCTTGGGGGCCAGCGGGGATTTGTGCCCGTTGTCTCATATGATTCTTCCCATGCTGGGGAAGGGCGAGGCGTATTATCAAGGGGATTTGCTGGCGGGGCAGGAAGCCATGTCCCGCGCCGGCATCCCATTAATCGAGCTGGAGGCCAAGGAAGGGCTGGCCCTGAATAATGGGACGCAGTGCATGACCGCCATCGGCGCGTTGGCGGTGCATGACGCGCTATATCTATTGGAAACGGCGGAGCTTTCCGCCGCTTTGTCTTTGGAAGCCCTCAACGGGCGCATCGACGCCTTCGATGCCCAAATTCACGAAACACGCCGCCAGGACGGGCAGAAAATCAGCGCGGCGCGCATACGTGCCCACACGGCGGGGTCGTCCTTTTTGTATGAGCTGGGCACGGATATGAAGCATTCCCGGGTGCAGGACGCCTACGCCCTGCGCTGTGTCGCCCAGGTGCACGGGGCGAGCCGGGACGCCATCAACTATGTAGCTTCGGTAATCCATAAGGAAATGAACGCCGTTACGGACAATCCCCTCATCATCGGCGAGGAGGCCATTTCCAGCGGCAATTTCCACGGCCAGCCCGTGGCGTTGGCCATGGATTTCCTGGGCATCGCCCTTGCGGAGCTGGCCAACATAGCCGAGCGGCGGCTGGAGCGCATGGTGAACAAGGATTTATCCAACGGCCTGACCCCCTACCTCACCGACGAGGGAAAGGGCGGCTTGCATTCCGGTTTTATGTTGGTACAATATGCGGCGGCGGCTCTAGTTTCCGAGAATAAAATACTGGCGCACCCCGCCAGCGTGGATTCCATTTCCAGCTCCAACAACCAGGAGGACCATGTTTCCATGGGGACCATCGCGGCACGCAAAGCCACGGAAATACTGGAAAACACCCGCCAAGTCATTGCCATGGAGCTGTTGACGGCGGCCCAAGCCATCGACCTGCGCCGCAGAGGCGTGGGGCGCGGAGGCTTGGACGAGCGCGAACGCCCAAAGTGGCAAAAAGGCGCGGCCCTGCCCACACATTTGGGCGCGGCAACACAAGCCCTGTACAATAAAATCCGCCAGCGCGTCCCCGCCATGCTGGAAGACCGGGTCATCGCCCCAGACATCGCCACTGTTACACAGATAATAAAATTGGAGGAAGTCCTATGAAGTATGTTCCCGAGCCCTTTCGCATTAAAATGGTGGAAAAAATCAAGCCCCTCACCCGTCAGGAACGGGAGGCGCGCATCCAAGCCGCGAATTATAATCTCTTTGGCTTGCACGCGCAGGACGTGTACATCGACTTGCTCACCGACTCCGGCACGGGTGCCATGAGCTCCGACCAGTGGGCGGGGATTATGCAAGGCGACGAAGCCTACGCCGGCTCCAAGAGCTATTATCATTTAATCGACGCGGGGAAGGACATCTTCGGCTATGATTTCATCCAGCCGGTGCATCAGGGCCGCGCCGGAGAAAAGGTGCTTTTCCCGCTATTTCTGGGCAAGGGGAAGTACGCCATTTCGAATACCTTCTTCGACACCACCCGCGCCCATGTGGAGCTGGCCGGAGCCCGCGCCATCGACTGCGTGGTGGAGGCGGCCAAAAACCCCGCCGTCCGCGCCCCCTTCAAAGGAAACATGGACACCGCCAAGCTGGAACAGCTCATCAACGAGCTGGGCGCGGAAAACGTGGGGCTGGTGGTGCTGACCATCACCAACAATTCCGCCGGGGGCCAGCCCGTTTCCATGGAAAATATAAAGACCACCGCGCAAATATGTAAAAAATATAACCTGACCCTGGAAATCGACGCCGCCCGCTTCGCGGAGAACGCCTATTTCATCAAGCGCGACGAGCCGGGCTACGGGGACAAATCCCTCCAAGACATCATCCGGGAGATGTTCAGCCACGGGGACATTTTCCATATGTCCTCCAAGAAGGACGCCATCGTCAACATGGGCGGCATCCTTGGGGTGAAGGACGCCGCCCATCCCATCATCGCCGGCATCAAGGCCCATTGCATCTCCTACGAAGGCTTCTACACCTATGGCGGCATGTCCGGCCGGGACATGGAAGCCCTGGCCATCGGCCTGTACGAGGGCACGGAGGAGGATTTCCTGCGCTACCGCATCGGCCAGGCCGAATACCTGGCCGCCCAGCTGGACACAGCCGGCATCGTCTACCAAAGCCCCGTGGGCGGCCACGGCCTGTTCATCGACGCGGCGGCCCTTTTCCCCCACATCCCCTATACCGAATTTCCCGCCCAGGTGCTGGCCATCGAGCTGTACAAGGAGGCCGGCATCCGCACCTGCGACATCGGCAGCTTCATGCTGGGCAACGACCCGGACACGGGCGTCCAGCTCCAATCCGACTTCGAGTTCACCCGCTTCGCCATCCCCCGCCGGGTATACACCCAGGCCCATTTCGACATCATGGCCGAGGCCCTCATCGCAATAAAAGACCGCGCCCATACCATCGAGCGCGGCATGAAAATCACCTGGGAACCACCTATTCTGCGGCATTTTCAGGCAAAGCTGGCGTATGTGTAAATGACTTTCACTGGGTATATATAGATGGGCGTTGGCTGTCTATGTGGAAAGTCTTAGCCTTTGTCAAGGATATGTTCAGTCCATTTAATATTGCTTGTAAAGCAAACATTCAGCCATATTTTATAATCAAGTTCGGAAAAGGCTTGTGCGAAACGACTCCGCAACTGGTCTTGTTCTGTTAGCGAAGCCAACTGTGAGCCTCCTTTAATAACATAGTCAATTTCAACAATGACTTTGTTTCCGACTTTCCCCAATCGTAGAACCTTATCAGAAAAATCATAACCATTATTGATTTGCTCTATTTTTTCGGTAATGGCATTAGCAATATCATCTGATGGGCTTGTCTGCATTAGTTCTCTCATGCACTCCCTCATTCCAGTAATAGGGGATAGGGCAAAAATCAGCATGAGGATAACCGCTAATATAGGGTCAATATACGGGGTGATTCCGCTGATGGGGGTTAGGTTCAATACCCATGCAATGCTAAACCCAAGCACTATACCAACGCCGACCATTACGCTAAACTTCCATGCAATAATGGTCGCCATCACAAGAGGGCTTGGGTTCTTTTTCGCCAACGAACTAAAATAGCGATATACGCAGACGTTAAAAATAACAGAGAACACACCAAACAGGATACTTGATGTTACTTGTATCTCGTGATTCCCTCCTGCAAATAGCATTTGTACGCTGTTTACAATAATCACAACACAAACCGCAAGCAAAAATATGTTATTTGGGATGCCAACAAAGGGTTCCAATGTTTCTTTGCCGAATGGATATTTTTTTGAATTTCTTTTGCTAATAAATTTAATCACAAATAGATTTACGATTGCAAGGGGAGCGGCACTCAAATTGGAAATCCCCTCTGCCATAATCGTTTGTGATGAAACTAAAATACCCGTAACTAATGCGATTAAAGCGTAAGTAATTACGATTGCCACGTTAATCGTCAACATTTTTTGGGTTAGGGCTTCCGTGGCTGATTTTTCCTTTTTTGTAACTGAATCTTGCATTTTACTACCTCCACTTGAAATTTTTTGATGTAAGTATACAATAGCATGTGAGGTAGATTTGTGAAGAAGGCACTTATTTGTGCCGTAGTTACCAAAAGGAAACCATTGGGGGTTTATCATGAAAAAACTAAAAAAAGAGTTGCCATCATGCCCTGTGCAAATCACTTTGTCCCTTATAGACAACAAGTGGAAAGTGCTTATCATTGGTGAAATTTTATTTGAGGGTACACAGCGTTTCAGCGAATTAAGAAAAGCCT
>WQSR01000035.1 GCA_009787785.1 Defluviitaleaceae bacterium | reverse complement strand
CTTGGTGTTGAGGCTTGCGTAGCAAGACCAACACAAGCACTTCGCGCACGGAGTCAATCATTAGCAACAAGTGCCAGCGCGGGCCATTCGCCCCCCTTCACCCCTCCACGCGGGTTATTATTCCATGGTAGCGAATTATATTAACGTGCAGAAATCATTCCTCTCTATCCCTGTCCCCGGACTTAATTAACAAGAGTTTTTTATAGTGTCCGAATTTGCTTAGAATCCAGCATATCAGCAGGGCGATGGGGAAGGCCGCCCAGGAGGCAATCCAGAAGTCGAGCCCCACGCCCACAGCCATCATGACCACGGAAAAGAGGTAGTATAGCGCGTTAAACAGCCTGTCGATGGAATCCTCCTCCTTGCGGAAGGTATCCACCAGCTTGAAGGCGCAAATCACCAGCCACGACAGCGGGAACGCTACCCACCCGCCGATGAAGGCTTCTCCGAAAAGGCCCGCCACAAAGATGCACAGCAACAGCCAGGGTATCTTGATTTCCTCCACGCGGCCGGTTTTTTTACGTATCAGGGGGAAGAGAATCATGAACAAAATCCAGGTGATGGGCCCCGCCAGCCACGAAATATACATCGCCCCGGCGAAAACCGCGGCATAGACCATAATGGTGGTGATGGCCATATAAATGGCCTCTTCCAGCAGTGACTCAAAGGTGTGGGTGAACATAGAGCCCTTGTAGCCGCCGCTCTTGCGTGCGTCAAAGGCGTCCTTGAAAAAGCAAAGCGTGGTGGTTAGCAGGAAAAGCAAGGGAGACAGGGCGCGGAAGTCCGCTATCGTCCAGCCGGGGGATTCGTCATATATCAGCCCCTCAACCAGTGCCGCCCCATCGCCGCCCATGCTCCCCCCCAGGAAGCGTATACCGAACTGGGAATACAAAATCTCCGGCACCACCAAAAGGAACCCCACCAAGATGCCCGTGAAGGTAAAGGCATAATCCTCAAATTCCCATTTATTGTCCTTTTTTGCCGGCACCGTAGGGCCGGGTGTTGCGTTGTCATGCTCTGCCATAGCGCACCTCCTTTGATAAAAATACACGGGATTTTTGTAAAATACAAGGATGCGATGTACCCTGCGGTGCACACTCGCGACACAAGAAAGGGGCCGCCTCGCCTTCGCGAAACAGCCCCTTCGTTATGCCCTGATTTTTACGCGGTACTGCTTGTATTTTGCTTTTGCTTCCGGTCGGACATGATTTTATGGAAAATAGTTTTCCAGTGCACGTTGTGATAATCAGGGGTCATATAAGGTGCGATTTCCTCTTTGGTTATGCCATAGGCATGAATTACCCCGTCTTCGAGGGGATAGCCAAAAAATTCACCTTTTTCCAGTTCCCTGGATTTTTCATAGAAGCTGATGGGTTTAGACATATTTATCCCTCTCTCCTTCTGGGTATATACAGCTAATATTTTGACAAGCGGGCTTTATCGATTGCGCCGCGGCACACAGCCAATATGCCTTTTACGGTTGCTTCTCCAAGCACCTTATCATATATATCGGTAAGGACACGCTCCATTGCCTCGCCGCCGTCTGACTCATCTTGCGCATAGGCAATATCTATATCGTCTTTCCTGGATACAAACATTTGACTATGTAAATCCTCCAGCTGCCGGAGCATGTCGTCAGCGTCCGCTTCGCTGTATAACTGGCTACCTGTTTTTATCAAGTATCGAACCTCGTTGCCCGAATCAATGAATATTTCCCTTATTTCGTTGTATCGGAACATTTGCCAGACATCCAACAGGCTAAAGGTAGTGGCGTTTCTATGATTGTGAAAAACCGTTACGAGGAAACGGTCGCCCCGTTGATTGTTCCTGATAAACCAATCAATCTCTTCTCCAGTTTTGACTGAATGGGTTTCCCCTTTTGCAGGGTCGCCAAGAACAGAGCGACATGCTTTTGTATTATATAATCCCACACTCTTTCTGCTTTTTATGCCACCAAATATTTTGGCAGTTTCCAAGTTGCCGTTGGTCTTTCTATATTTTTCGTCCATTTTATCCAGCATTTCTTTAATGTTTCTGAGCTTATCATCCCCAAGGTCACCGGGTCTTATCACCCTCATTTCCACAGCATCAGCCTCATTTGTCATTGGAATCGTAAAGCCCCCACAAGTGGGCGGTATTCTATCAGATTTCACAGAAAAAGCAAGGAAAGGCTGTAATAGTTTACAAGAAAAGGCTCATGGTTATTACTATATTAGTGAAATTTGAATAATGTTACAGCAGGGCGTGGACAGAATTGAAATCCACACACTCGCGGAATACGATATTAAATTATTGAAAAACGATAAATAAATGTTGACAAACGATTTCTCATATGCTAAAGTGCGCGCAACAAAACACATAGCCCATGCCTAATTTTGAGGCGGTTTGGGCAATAGGAGGGCTTCACATGAGGGAATCGCTGGCGAGCCGGACACTTAAAATTGCGTTGTACATTATTTTCGTGCTGGGGATTGTGGGAGCGGTCTCATTCCCGTTTTTGTTTGACTTTTACTTTGGGCTGTTTCACGGCGCGGTGTCCTTGTCGGCGGCATACCGCAGTTTTCTGATGGTGTTTGTGCTGTGCGTGGCGGTGCCGGGGCTTTGGATTATTCTGGAGATGATAGGGATGATGCGAAGCATCCCCCAGGGGCCCTTTGTGATGGGCAATGTCCGGGCCTTGAAGCGTTGCGGGGTGATTTTGCTGGTCATCGCAACCCTGTTTCTGGTGAAGTGCTTCGCTTTCTTCACCTTCTTGACCATGGCCTGTACCTTTTTGTTCCTGATTTGCGGCTTCTTTGCCTTTACCTTGGCCCATCTTTTTCACCAGGCCATTATATACAAAGAAGAGAACGACCTGACGATTTAGGGGGAGGCGCGTATGATTATCATAAATTTGGACGTAATGATGGCCAAGCGGAAAATCGGGCTGGCCCAGCTGGCAGAGCGGATTGATTTGTCCCAGGCGAATTTGTCGATTTTGAAAAACGGGAAGGGCAAGGCCATTCGTTTTTCCACCTTGGATAGGCTGTGCAGGGAATTGAAATGCCAGCCGGGAGATATATTGGAGCACGCGGAAGGAGGCGGGGACCATGACGACCAATGAAAACGCGGCCAACATACCCATACCCAACAAAAGAATACGGGTATACACCACCGGGGAAAGGCTACTGCTGGTGGCGGCTTTGGTGGTTGCCGTGCTGTTTGACCGGCTCATGTTCGCGCCATTGTTGGCGCATACCCGGTATTATCCCTTGTTCGCCGGGGCGTTTTGGCTGTGCTTTCTGGGCTTGTTCTGCCTTTTCTTTTGGCGCAAGCTCCGGCGCAATAGGGTGGCCTGGTATGTAGCGGGGTGTGTTGCCGCGCTGTGTTTGTGGGGATTTTTCTTCTGGCGCGGGTCAAGTCACGGGTATTTCGGCTTATTCAACCACGCGGTTATCCCCGGTGTGCTGATGGCCCTGGTGGTGTTTGTGGCGGGGGAATTTTCCCTGAAGGACGCCTCCGGCATTGCGCGGGCGTGGCTACGGGGCTGGTTTATCAAGCCTTTTTCCGGCATCCCCGATTTGTTTGGGGTGATGGGCTCCTTGCTGGCCGGCGAAAATAAATCCACCGCGAAAAAGGTGGCCATTGGCGTGGGCGTGACACTGCCTTTGCTACTTATTTTGTTGCCCCTGCTGGCCAACGCCGACGTTGCCTTTGGTTATCATATGGCGCAGTTTTTCCGCCGATGGGATTTTGCCTCCTTGGTGGGGCATACCACCGTGGTGATTTTCGCCTTCGGATTCTTCTACTCCTTCCTTTGGAACGCGCAATACAATGCCCGGGAAAAAACCGCCCCCGGCCTACGCGCTACTCAGGGCATCGACGCCGTGATAAGCGGTATTGTGCTGGGGACGGTAATTGTGCTGTATATCCTGTTCTGCGCGGTGATGTTTACCTATCTCTTTGCCGGGGCGGGACTGCCCGGCGGCATGACCTACTACGAATATGCCCGCCAGGGCTTCGCCCAGACCGTGGCGGTGTGCGCCATCAACCTATTGATTTACGCTGTGTTCCTGCACTACGGCAAAGGGGGCAGGGCATTGCGGGGCCTGCTGGTGGGTCTGCTGGCCCTTACGGGGGTGATGCTGTTCTCCGGCTTTGTGCGGCTGGGGCTGTATATCGACGCCTTCGGGATGACCTGGCTCCGGCTCATTTCCGCCTGGTTTATTATCTACCTTGCGGCGGTAATTTTTATCTGCCTGGCCCGCATCTGGAAGGAAAAACTCCCCGCCATCGCCCTGTGCGCATTACTTCTTCTGGGCTGGTATGTGGCTCTGGGCTACCTGAACCCGGATGGCTTCATCGCCTGGTACAATGCCCGGTTCGGCTATGATGTGTGGGTGCTCGTGGGCTGGTAAGCCCCACCGGAGTTGAAGACGACAACGCGGGGGGGCACCGGCCACGCCCTATCCTTAGCTGTCCCTGCCTACTCTGCCGCGCAGGGGAGGAGTAATAAGCTGTAATCTGTGAAGGGTGAAAATAACGCTGATTTTACAAGTTACATTTCAAAAATATTCATGTCGTGATAAAATGGTTTTATTAGCTGAAAGGGGCATCTTTAATGAGAAAGCTAAGACTATATCTTGACACATCAACAATAAGCCATCTTTTTGCTGAGGATACGCCAGATAAAATGAACGAAACCAATGAACTATGGCAAGACTTTGTTAGTAATAAATATGATGTATACATTTCTCAAGTTGTCATTGATGAGATAGAAAGATGCCCTGAACCAAAACAAGGCATGATACTTGAGAAGCTAAAGTTGATAAAGTTTCAAATCTTGCCCGAAACAGATGAAGTAATCAGCCTAGCCAACGAATATATTAAATATGGCGTTCTTAAAGAAAAAAGCATAGCCGATTGTAGGCATATCGCACACGCTGTTATATATTATTGCGATGCTATTGTATCTTGGAATTTTGAGCATCTTGTAAATTTTAAGACGATAAATAAAGTGAAAGTGGTAAATGCAATATTTCATTACAAAGAAATGAGCATAATGCCACCCACCATGTTTTTAGAAAGGGGAGATTATAATGAAAACGAGTATAGCGATGGATGATATTAGAAAAATCCGTGATGAAAATTCACTTAAATACCTCTCTCAATCTTCCGAAGAAAGAGAGAGAGAAAGACAGAAATCACTGGAGTGGTTTATTAAAGCTATTGGTAAACCAATTGAAATTGCAGGAAAAGTAGAATCTATATAGCTCTAAAAATTTATATTTTCATCGTTAGGGGTTAAACGAATGTTTAACGAAATATCATTTCCGAAACATGAGCATAAAACTATCCAAAATTATTTAACTGAAATTGGTTATTGCTACACGACAAGACTTTATAAGGAAACGGGTAAATATAAGGTTGGAAAATTATATATTTCTCCGTGGGGTGATGTGTTGAAAATAGATGAAGTGCAAAAATATTGGAAAGTATCAGACCGTCCTTTTTATGATGAAATGTCTGATAGCGAAAAAGAAGAAATCCATAAATATTCTGAAGAAATAGGGTTGCCATATGAATGGATTAAATTCTCTAAGCAAGCAGTGTAAACATTTAATGGCGTCTGCTTAGAGAATTGTCTCCATATTTTGTGGCATGAACCATAGCACTTCCCGGTATTATTTTCCCCGTAGCTCCCGGGCGATTTCCGCGATTTCCACTGCGTGCTGGTACAGCTCGTGGGCCACTATCATGGTACCCCGGTGTAGTGCGCCGCCGTTGGCCGCTTCGATAGAGGCGTTGCGGGAGAGTAGCTCGGCATTGAAGGCGGCGCGTTCCAGCCGTTGCCGGGGGGTAAGGGTTTCCATGGGGGTGAAGGCGGGGGTGTCTTCGGATTTATCGAAGGACTTGGCCATGCGGTGGTTTTCCCTGTCCCAGAAAAGCTGTGTGTCAAAAATGGGCAACTCTTCGTCGGCAAATCTGGCGCATTGGGTGGCGAAGGGCGGGGCGGGGTTTTTCGCGGGCTTTAGGGCTTTGGCGATTTTCAGCACGAGGCTGCCGTCGATAATCAGCCCGAATACACCCTCCCCGTGGTTGACGCTCCGGTTTGCTTCCGGGGTACGGCATTGCAGGATATTCTGCTTCCCCTCCGCCAATTGCGTAAGGCCGGCGGTTTCCTCCAGTCCCACCACCGGGTGGTCGCGCTCCCACAGGTGCTGGAACAGCTTGCCTTCGGTGTTGATGTGCATTTCCCACGGGGGATATACCGTCCAGATGGAGCTCGCACCAACGGCATAGCGGCGGCCGTTGGCGTTGAAGCAAAAATACAAATTGTCGCTTTCCTTGCCCAGCTCGGTGATGATTTGCTGTAGGGGGCTTCCGAATTTGTCCATGTTCATTACTCCTTCCATAAGCTTCATTTTGGCTACCAGGGGGAAGGCCCGTTCCAGATACCTGCGCGGGCCGCGCTTCTTGCAGGCCATGGGCGAAATACCGTGGAACCGGCGAAATGCCTTCGTGAAGGCTTGCGGCGTTTCGTAGCCGTATTTCAAGGCCACGTCCAGCACTTTCACCCCCGGCAAAGTCAACTCCCGGCCCGCCAGGGACAGCCGCCGCTCCCGCACATACTCCATCACGCTCCGCCCCACCACGGCCCGGAAAATCCGGCTGAAATGCGCCTCGGAGCAATACGCGACCCTGGCCAGGTCATGCATACATACGCGTTCGTCCAAGCGGGCTTCAATCCAGTCGATGGCGCGCTGGGTGAGTTCGAAGTAGTCCACGGGGGTACCTCCGGCTTTGTAGTGCGCCCCTCCGGCGCAAAAAAATAATAGCATGAACGGGGAGCGGTTTCTTATCCGTTTCTGCTATTGTCGGGGGCGGGGATGAACAAGCGCGGTGCGCGGCGTCGACACACCTTAGTATTAATATTCTGCGTAGTGGTGACGGCATGAAATAACTACAATGGCCTCGTCTGTCACCTTGTAGACGAGGCGGTCAATTTTGTTTATACGACGGCTCCAATATCCTTGCCTTTGGTGCTTTAATGGTTCTGGTTTTCCTATGCCGGTAAACGGATGCACTTTGATATCTTTTATTAGGGCTTTTATTCGGTCAACGCCCGCTTGGTCATTGGCTTTCCACCAGTTGTATTCATCACGGGCTGTGGGTTCAAAAATTATTTTTCGTTCCTTCTTTAAATTACTCATCATCAAATTCCCCGGTCATGTCAACCATAGTTGTTTCACCGGATTCGTACCGCTCAATTCTTCTGCGGATTTCACCTTGATTTTCAGCTTTATAAAATGGGTCAACCATGATGTCAAATGGTATTTTACCTGAACGCACAACGGCTTTCGCGAACAAAGTAAAGGCAGAAGTAAGATTCAACCCCATTGTGTCAAGGGTTTGGTCAAATTGCTCTCGAAGCTCATTATCCATTCGGAAGTTGACAATACGGTGGGTGTTTTGTCTTTTAGTTTTTTGCATAATAAGACTCCTCTCGTTTCGTCTGTAGTTATATTATACCTACATTCATTTCAATGTAAATTCGGAACAGTGAATGAGGCTATGCGTAATCGAGGGCAACTTGTAAAATTTTCCTTATCTTTATAAAATACCCCAACCTGTTCCCCGAAAGTGAGGACATCCATGGAAAAACTCAAATTTCTCCTGCGTTGTTTGCGCGCCCTCAGCCCCGCGAAATTTCTGCGCACTGCCCGGGAAATCGCCCGGGAAAGCAACCGTGCCGTTTTTATCATTGTCCTCGATTTGCTGTGGTGCGCGGTGCGCTACGGCGCGGGGCATACGGATTACCGCAACATGGGGTTTGCGTCCATGCCGGGGTGGCGGCGCAAAACCTTTGTCACCCGGGGGGTGAACAACGACTACATCCGGCGGCTCAACCGGCGGGAGGACTATGCCAAGCTGGAGGACAAGACCCAGTTCAATACGATTTTCGCCGATTGTATTGGCCGGGGGTGGCTGTGCCTGAAAACCGCAGGCCCGGAGGCGTTTATCGCCTTCGCCCAAAAATATCCCCTGCTCATAGCCAAGCCCGTGGACAAGCTCTGCGGCCAGGGCATAGAAAAAGTGGAAATTACGGAGGAAACCGACATTCCCGCCCTCTATGGCCGCCTGGTGGCAAAGGGTCAGCTTTTGGTGGAGGAATGCGTCACCCAGCATCCCCAGCTTGCCGCCCTCTACCCCCATTCCGTCAACACGTTGCGCCTCGTCACCCTCCGCGCCGGCGACGCCGCCAGTACCGTTCATATTATCTTCCGGGTACTGCGTACCGGAGCCTTTGGCAATGTGGTGGACAACACGGATATGGGCGGCCTGGTGGCCTTCACCAACGAAGCCGGCCAAATCATAACCGAAGCCTTCAACTACGCGGGGACGCGCTTCCCCGCCCACCCCGATACGGGCGTCGCCTTCCAGGGAATGGACATCCCCTTCTACGCACAGGCCGAGGCTTTGGTGAAAAAAGCCGCCCTGCGCATCCCCGGCATACGCTACGCGGGCTGGGATGTGGCCATCACCGAAACCGGCCCCCTATTAATCGAAGCCAACCATAACCCCGCCCACAGCGCGTACCAGACCATAGCCTTCATGCGACCCGGCGAACCGGGCAAACGCCCCCTGTTCAAAAAAATCCTTCAAGCCTAAACACTTCCACCCTCCAAAACACTTCAAACCCCAAACCGGACAAAATATTTGAAAATGTCCGTTAAGTGTGTGATAATAGATTCCAATGGTAATAATATCTAGTGTCTATCCTTGATTATTAAAGACGGGCAGGGCACTAGTTATCACCCCACATACGAGAGTAGGCAAATGATGTTTTCATACAGTTTGGGCATAGACTTGGGCACGGCGAATACACTGGTTTTTTCCAAAGGGCGGGGCATTATTTTAAATGAGCCCTCCGTGGTGGCGATTAATACCCACACCAAGCGGGTTATGGCGGTGGGGGACGAGGCCAAGCAGATGATTGGCCGGACGCCGGGCAACATCGTGGCCATCCGCCCCATGAAGGACGGGGTCATCGCCGATTTTGAAACCACCCGGGCCATGCTCCGCTATTTTATACAGAAGGCACGGGCCCAGCGGCTGTTTTCCCGCCGGCCCAGGGTTGTGGTGTGCGTACCGTCCGGTGTCACGGAGGTGGAGAAGCGCGCGGTGTGGGAGGCCACTACCGCCGCAGGAGCCAGTGAACGGGCGGTTTTTTTGGTGGAGGAGCCCATGGCGGCGGCCATCGGCGCGGGCCTTCCCGTAGAGGAGCCCACCGGAAGCATGGTGGTGGACATCGGCGGCGGCACCAGCGAGGTGGCGGTGATTTCCCTGGGGGGCATCGTCACGTCCCGGTCTTTGCGCACGGCGGGGGATGAGTTTGATAATAATATTATCAGCTATATACGGCGGGAGTTCGGCCTTGCCATCGGCGACCGCACCGCGGAGAACATAAAAATCAACATCGGCTGTGCCTTCGAGCCCAACCCGGACGCGAAGATGCAGGTGCGGGGGCGGGATTTGGTTTCCGGTCTGCCCCACACCATTGTCCTGTCAGAGGTGGAGGCCAAGGTGGCCCTCTCGGAGCCGGTGGCGGCGGTTATTGACGCCATCCGCTATACCTTGGAGCGGACCCCGCCGGAGCTGGCCAGCGACGTGATGGAATCGGGCATTGTGCTGGCGGGTGGCGGCGCGTTGTTGCGCGGGCTGGACATGCTTATTTCGGCGGAAACAGGCATCCCCGTGCGGGTAGCGGACGAACCGCTTAACGCCGTGGCCATCGGCACGGGCATGGTGCTGGAGCACATCAAGGAGTTGCAAAATATACTTATCTCCCCCAGAAAGTTGAAGCTCTGACGTGGTGGAGTTCTTGCAAAAGCGCAAGAAAACCTTTCTCATCGGCGGCATGTGCCTTTGCGTGGTGGCCATGGTGCTCTCGGTTTTCCCCGGGGTGCGGCCCACGGTGGTGGCACAGGGGCTTTCCTGGGTGGTGGTGCCCATGCAACAGGGCACCAGCCGTTCCATTTCCTGGTTTCAGGGGCGTTTCGCCGCCATGACCGACAACGAGCGGCTCCTGTCCGAGAACGCCGCCTTGCGGGAGGAAAATATCCGGCTGGCCTTGGAAATTGAACAATTGCATCTGGCCGGGGAGGAAAATTATTACCTGACCCATTTGCTGGAGATGCGCCAGCGTTTCCCCGAGTTGCTTACCTTGGGGGCGCGGGTGATTGCCATAAACCCAAACAATTGGCGTTCCCGCTTTGTTATCGAAGCCGGGGCGCGTGACGGTATCGCCGCCCACATGCCCGTGCTGGCCGGGGACGCGGTGAAGGGGATTATCCGCTATGCCGGGCCCCGCCACGCCGAAGTGATTACCATTTTGGACAGTGAGTTCAGCATCGCCGTCCACAGCGTACGCGCCGAGGCGGGGGGCATTGTGCGGGGGGATATCCAGCTGGCCCGGGAAGGGCTGGTGCGCATGGACTTTATCGCAGGGACGGACAATATTATGCCGGGAGACACCCTCGTAACCTCGGTGTACAGCCCCCACTTCCCGCCGGGGTTGCCGGTGGGCACCGTGGTAAGCGTCCACCCCAACCCCGACGGCCTGACCCAGCACGCCATCGTAGAGCCTGCGGCGGGCACGGCACGCCCCCAGATGGTGCTGGTGGTGACGGACTAGGCCATGTTACGCGTCGCCGTTTTGACGGTTTTGATACTGACAAACTACGTATTGCAAACCACTTTGTGGCCGGAGCTGGCCATTCTGGGTGTAACCCCGGATACGGCGTTAATTTTCATCGTCAGCTACGGGATGTTGCGGGGGGAAATCGAGGGCGGTCTCTTCGGCTTCGCCGCCGGGTTCCTGATGGATATATTCGGCGGGGTATATATGGGGGTGTACGCGCTGTTGGGCTTTGTCATAGGCTATATCAGCGGCAAGCCCTTCAAAAGTTTTTTCAAGGATAATTATTTCCTGCCCTTCTTTGTGGTGCTGGTGTTCACGGTGGCGTACCAGTTTGTGCTGTATATCGTGAATTTTATGTTCCGGGGGCAGTTGGATTTCTGGTTTTATGTGTATTCCATTATATTGCCCAAGACCGTATACACGGCGGCCTTGGCCATCCCGCTGTACACGATGTTGCATTTTATCAACCGGCGGGTAGAGGACTTTGAAAACCGCCGCCGTCACCTGTTTGAGGAAAAAGAAGATGATTGAACTGGCGAAAACCGCGGCCAAGCAAATATACCGGTTCCTGACCCATAGACTACTGTGGCTTTTTGTGCTTACGGCGGTATTGTTCACCTTGCTGTTCGCCCGGTTGTTTGCGTTGCAAATCGTGGAGGCGGACCGCTGGGTGGCGGTGCCCCCCGCCAATGTGTTCATCGAGATGCCCCTACAACCCCTGCGCGGTACCATATATGACCGGCACGGCCGCCCCCTGGCGGAGAATACGCTGGTCTTCGTAGCGAAGATGGACCCCAGCGTGGCCATCAGCAACGAGGCGTTGCTGGAGCTGACCCAGCTCTTTGAGGAAAACGAAGAACGCTTCGTGGATAACTTCCCCATTGCCATTTCCCCCGGGGGCGACTTCGCCTTTACCTTCACCGGGAACGATACCGCCCGGGCCCACCGGGAATACCGCTGGAAGCACGACATGGCCATCCCCAGCCACGCCGACGCCACCGCCTATGAGAGTTTTATGCATTTGCGCCGGCATTTCCGCATCGACCCGGAACTGTGCGACCAGGACGCCCGGCGTATACTCAACTTCCGTTGCCAGATATTCATGTTCCGCCTGATTGACTTCCGGCACTACAACCCGGTGCCCATCGTCTTCGCAACCGGGGTTTCCCACGCCACCATGGCCGCCATATCCGAGCGCAGTGAGTTCTTCTCCGGGCTGTTTATTGATATCCAAACCCAGCGGGTATACCCCGGCGGGCGGTATGTTTCCCATATCATCGGCTATGTACAGCGCATCACCGAGCGGCAGTACCTGGCCAACCGGCACCTGGGCTATACCCAGCAGTGCCTCTTCGGCCGCTCGGGACTGGAGTTTGAGCTGGAGGTGGCCCACATGCGGGGTACCCCCGGTATCCAGCGCATCGAGGTGAACCGGGCGGGGCGGCGCGTAGGCGTGCCGGAGGTCATTTTGGAGCCGGTATCCGGCGACCGGGTATTCCTCTCCATCGACCTCGAACTGCAACGCGCCGCCTATTATATGCTCAAGGATTATCTGACCCAGGCGTTGATTAACCGTTTGACCATCGGCCCCCAGGACAACGAGCCGGTGCCCCATCAGCTCTCCATGCCAGACGCCTTTATTTCCTTGGTGCGCCACGGCGGCTTGGACATACACGCCGTGATGGACGCCGAGCCGGGGAACGCCGCCTACGCCATGAAGCTGTATATACTGGAGCGACAGCGCGACCCGTGGGAGTACGGGCTGGCGCGTATTATAGAAATCATCACCTATGGGCTACAGCGGGAATGGATTTCCCCGGCCAAGATGCTCCTGACCCTCATCGGTACGGAGCAGATTGACGACCCGGAGGGCCTTACCGCCGCCCGGCTCCTCTCCCGCCCCCAGGACGCGTTGCAAATACTAATCGAAAAGCTCCGCACCCGGGAGCTGACCCCCCAGCAGTTTAATGTGGACCCTTCCACGGGCTCCATCGTGATTTTGGATGTGCACACCGGAGGGATACTGGCGGCGGTGTCCTATCCCGCCTTTGACAATAGCCGTTTCGTCAATGTCATGGACAACGCCTACGTAAGCCGCCATTACAGCGACCCCACCCGCCCGTCCATATACCGCGCCTTCATGGAGGCCCGGGCACCGGGCTCGACATTTAAAATGATACCCGCCATAGCCGCCCTGGAAATGGGGACCATCGGGGCCAATACCATTATCACCAGCCATGGCCGGTTCCAAATCGGTGAGGAGCCCAACCCCTTGCTGTGCTGGGCCCGGCGGGGCCACGGGCGCATGAACGTAAAGGAAGCCCTGGCCGTGAGCTGTAATGTGTTCTTCGCGGAGTCCATCTTCCGCATAGGGAACGATATCAGCCACGCCACCCGGGACGCCGTGGACGCCATCGAAATATTCAACGCGTACATGGCCTACTTCGGCCTGCACGAGCATACCGGGGCGGAGCTGTGGGAGCATTACCACGCCATACGCGCCAGAGGGTATACCGGTTCCCTCATGCCCTCGCCGGAATGGAACCGGCATTTGCTCCGGGACAATTACGCCCGGTGGTTTGACACCTACACAGCGCAGATATCCATCGGCCAGGGCATCACGGCCTTCACCCCCGCCCAAATGGCCCGGGTCATGCTGGGGCTGGCCAACCGGAACGCCCCCTATCCCCTGCATTTTGTGCGCCTGGTGGAGAACCGGGAGGGGCAGGTGCTGGTGGACCGCCGCCACGCCCCCGATATGCCCGAGCCCGCCCTGGATATTGCCGATTCTACCTGGGATACCGTCATCGAGGGGATGCGGCTGGCCACGGAGGGCAGCTCCGGCGGGCACCGCGGTACGGCGGTGGGGGTATTTGAGCATTTCCCCATACAGATTGCGGGGAAGACCGGCACCGCCGAGGAGGTGGGCGACCGCTTTGCCCATACGGCCTTTGGGGCCTTCGCGCCTTTGCGCAACCCGCAAATCGCCCTGTATGTGAACCTTCCCTTCAGCCACGCCTCCAGGGCATCCCACCAGTTTCCCGCCCACATCGCCCGTGATATGATAGGCATTGCCCTGGGCTTGGGCCACACGCCCGAATATCCCCGCCCCTTGAATACAGTCCGACCATAAGAGGAGAAGCATCCATGGAAGACACAGCCAAAGGCAAGAAGCCCGCCAACCCCCAGTGCGTGGTGTTAAAAGGCCACAAGGACGGCATCACCGCCGTGCTGGACCCCAAGACCCCCTTCGAGGAAATCAAGCGAACCCTGCGGGACAAGGTATCCGGGGCAAAGCGGTTCTTCGAGGGGGCCAACGCCATCGTCACCTTCAAGGGGCGCAAGCTTACCGACAAGCAGGAGAAAACCCTGTTGGACATCATCATGACGGAAACCACCTTGGACGTGGCCTTCGTGGAAAGCGAGGGCTTCACCCTACAGCCCCAGAAGCCCCCCCCCGCCGTCGTCACCCATGCCTCCACTTTTGCCCCTTCCATGGAGGGGGAAACGGCTTTCTACACCGTGGGTCTGCGCTCGGGCCAGCAGGTGCGCTACAAGGGCTCCGTGGTCATCGTAGGGGATGTGAACCCGGGGAGCCAAATCGTAGCCGACGGCAATGTCATCGTCCTGGGCGCGCTGAAGGGCATGGTTCACGCCGGAGCCATCGGCGACGATACCTGCTACATTTCCGCCCTCTCCCTCACCCCCACCCAAATGCGTATCGCCAACACCATCACCTACATCCCCCCAGAGGAAGTGGCCAACTCCAAGGACAGCGGCCCCGCACGGGCGTATATCAAGGACGGCCAGGTGTTCGTTGAACAATTATAAAATTACACCCCCCGGCGGGCGGGGATATCTTGTGGAGGCATATAAAATGTTTCGCATGGGCGTCATTGAAGAAAGCTTAGAAAATTCGGGTGCATTGGATATATTAAAGCCCTTCTTTTACAGCCAAAGAATTGAAGAAGTTGTAGACGATGCATTTCCCCTTTGGCATACAAATGAATATCACGTGCCTGATGAGAAAATTAACGACTTGGTTTTTATTTTAGAGCAACAAGTTAAGCTTACATGGTATATTCACGCTTTTAATGAGGAAAAATTGATTGTCATTTTCCGTGGCAAATCATTCCATATTTCACCCCATAGAGATGATACATGGAATGCTATGATTGAATACGGCGATATGGTAAAAGTGGAAAGACGCTATAGCGAGAGCATCCCATTACGCGTTTAGGACTGAATATTATGACAACGAAGCAAGCATTAGCTTTGGCAGGTTTGAATATTATATTCGCTATTATAGCCATGCGATGGATTCAACTATCCTGGGAGCAACTGGGTTATATGATAAACTATGTGCATGAAACCGGGGCTTGGGGCGGTGAAAGGCGCGCCGGCGTGTGGTCGATTACCCTATTTGGTCAAACAACGCCCGGTCAACTTTCGCCAGTTGAGGCACACTTCACAAATTATCCCGCCATATTTTTTTATATGTTGGCAGGGGTTAATACTTTTTTCATTTTGGCTTTTATTTTGTGGAATAAGGTTAGAAAAGCTATAAATGCTAACCAAAGTTGAAAGGGAGGAAGCCTTCCATGCAAGCCTATGAATTTTACGCCAAGCCCAAAAATGGCGTAATTCCCATACCGGAACAGTATAAGAATCAAATTACAGACAACATTTTGGTAATTGTACTGGAAAAAAAGCCGGCGATATTTAGCCGGGAGGAAGCCAATGCGCGGAAAAAAACAGATTTACTCTCCCCACCTTCATTGAATACAAAGGGATGGAAGTTTAGCCGGGAGGAAGCCAATGCACGATAGAGTGTTCTTGGACACGAATATTATCGTTTATTTATATTCGATAGACGAAGAAGATAAGCGAGCTGTTTCTTTCAAATTTGTGAATAATGCCGACTGCGTTACAAGTATTCAGGCGATGAATGAAGCCGCCAACGTCTGGTTCAGAAAGTATGGTTTGAGTAAAAACGAAATTGTTAAATATTTGGACGAAATCGAATCTGTGTGTGAAGATGTTATGCCGGTGCGCCGTAAAACCATTGATTTGGCAATTGATATAAAAGACCGCTACGATTATTCATTTTTCGACTGTCTTATGTTGGCTTCTGCGATAGAAGCAAATTGTAATGTAATTTTGACAGAGGATATGAAAAACGGACAGCTTATTAACGGCACGTTGAAAATTGAGAACCCATTCACCGAAGTGTAGATAATGTGCATTTTACGTGGCACAGCGTATGAATAAATGCCGAAGCAACTAATCATCGCTACAGTAGCACTAAAGTTATGTTAAAATGGCTTTACTGGCTGAACAATCAAAACAAGGGCGCACTTATGTACCGTGCGAATGCGGTACGTGCGTAAAATGTGGAGGTTCCATGTTAATACCCATACTACATTTTGATGGTAACTGTGCAGATGTAATAAAGTTGTATGAAATAGTATTTGACACAATAGCTATTGGCCATGATTACAATGATTCTGATAAAATCCTACATGCAGAAATGACGATTCATGGACAAAGAATTTATTTAAACGACGGGAAAGACTTCATTAAAAATGCGTTCAATATTGATTGTGCATCACATTTAGCACTAACTTTCGATACGTCAGAGGAGTTGCTTGCTTGTTACCAAAAATTAAAACCTGTTGACGCGAACGTTATTCCGTTTGTAAAAACATCATACAGCGAATTGGTTGGTAACTTCATGGATAGGTTCGGTGTCCTATGGGGTTTTATGGTGGTTACGCAATAAACAGTAGCGGCGTTATTTCCACCCTTCACAGCACAAGCTCTGTATGTACTATTGTTGTTCAATCTAATTTCCACATAGGAGTGTTGTAAATGAGCGAAGTGTATGTAATCACCTCCGGCAAGGGGGGCGTGGGCAAGACCACAACCACGGCCAACATCGGCGCGGGGCTGGCTTTGCAGGGCAAGAAGGTGGCCTTGGTGGACGCGGACATCGGTCTGCGCAACCTGGACGTGGTCATGGGGCTGGAGAACCGGATTGTCTTCGACTTGGTGGACGTCATCGAAGGCAACTGCCGGCTGAAGCAAGCCCTGATTAAGGACAAGCGTTTTGACAGCTTGTATCTGTTGCCCGCCGCCCAAACCAAGGACAAGAACGCCGTCACCACCGGACAGATGAAAAAACTCTGCGACCAGCTCCGCGAGGAATTTGAATACATAATCCTCGACTGCCCCGCGGGAATTGAGCAGGGCTTTAAGAACGCCATCGCCGGTGCGGACAAGGCCATCGTGGTGACGACGCCGGAGGTCAGTGCCGTGCGGGACGCGGACAGGATTATCGGTTTGCTGGAGGCCAACGAACTCAAATCCCCCTTGCTGATTCTCAACCGGGTAAGGACGGATATGGTGAAGAAGGGCGACATGATGTCCTTGGAGGATGTCACCGACATTCTGGCCATTGACGTGCTGGGCGTGGTGCCCGACGACGAAATCATCGTCATCTCCACCAACCGGGGTGAGCCCTGCGTCTCCAGCGACAAATCCCTGGCGGGACAAGCCTACCGGGACATTACCCGCCGGGTGCTGGGCGAGACCGTTCCCCTTATGGATTTGGAGCCCGGCGGCTTCGGCGCGTGGTTTAAGAAATTATTTGGCTTGCGGGACAAAACCGCGCAGTAGAGGAGGATTCCCATGGAATGGTTAAGTAATTTATTCGGCCGCAAGCCCGCACCCGCCCAGGTTGCGCGGGACAGGTTAAAATTGGTGCTGACCTACGACCGGGTCAACTGCCACCCGGATTTGCTGGAGATGCTGAAGAACGACATCATGAAGGTACTGCTCAACTATATGGACATCGACGAGGACGAGCTGGATATACAAATCAGCCAAACCACTTCCGATATGAACGAAATTGTGCCGGTGCTTTTCGCCAACATCCCCATCAAGAACATGCGGAAGCAATCATAGCCGGGTATAGATGAAAGATTTCCTCAAGTCCTTTGATTATGTGCTCGCTGTAGCGGTTATCGGGCTATGTGTGTTCGGCATACTTATGATATATACCGCCGGCAACGCGCCCGCCGTCCACGCGTCCCCGGGCGATACGGTGCTGTGGCGCAACCAGCGTATGTTTGTCATCAGCGGCGTGGCCATGATGCTGGCTTTCGCCTTTATTGATTACCGCTTCATCGCACGGTTTTATCTGTTTATTTACGCCTTTATGTTACTGCTGCTGGTGCTGGTGCTTATCATCGGCGGCGACGACGGCACAGGTACGGCGCGGTGGTTCCATTTTTACCTGCCGGGAATCGGCTGGATGGGTATGCAGCCCTCGGAATTTGCCAAGGTTTTTATCGCCATATTTTTGGCCAAACTGTTGGATGTAAAAAAGGAACGGTTCAACCATATCCTTTGGCTGGCTGTCATATTTGCCGCCGTGGCCGTTCCTTTGGTTTTGGTGATGGAGCAGAACGCCCTGTCCGCCACCATGGTGATTTTGTTTATTTCTTTGGTGATAATATTCGCCGCGGGGCTGTATTACCGCACGATTTTGGCCGGGCTGGTCATGCTGGTCCCCGTGGGATTGTTCATTTGGCTGGATTTACAGCGTGCGTATCCCTTGTTCATCCACCGGGTGCTGGAGGAATACCAATTGCGCCGCATCCGCACCGCCCTGGACCCCTACGCCGCCCATCCCGACCATGTACTGCAATTGGAAGGCTCCCTCTACGCCATCGGGACGGGAGGCTTTGCCGGGCGGGGCTTTATGGAAAACCCCCATATCATCTTCGGCCACAACGATTTTATTTTCTCCGTGGTGGCGGCCCAGTTCGGCTTCATCGGCGCGGGAGTGGTGCTGGGTGTATTGGCTTTAATTATCGGTAAATGTATACTCATTGCCCTGCGCGCCGAAGACATGACCGGACGGCTCATCGCCGCCGGGGTGGCGGGGATGCTCATTTTCGAAACCTTTGTACACGCGGGCGTGGCCCTGGGCCTGCTCCCCGTAACGGGAATGCCCCTGCCCTTCATGTCCTCGGGCGGCTCTATGATATGGGGCCATATGATGGCCATGGGCATTGTGTTGAATATAAGCTTACCCCGGAAGAAGTCCCTGTTTCAGCGTCCAGAGGAGTTGACCCTATGAATGTTGCCTTAATCGCCCACGACAACAAAAAAAAGCTGATGGAAAACCTCTGCGTGGCCTATCGCCACATCCTGAGCAAGCACCGCCTCTACGCCACCGCCACCACAGGAAAAACCGTGGAGGACGCCACCGGTCTGCCCGTAAACAAATACCTGGCCGGCCACCTGGGCGGCGAGCACCAAATGTCCGCCCAAGCCGCCCTCAACGACATCGACCTGGTCGTCTTCCTTCGAGACCCCCTCTACCCCAAGCAGTACGAGCCCGACATCAATTCCCTGCTCCGGCTCTGCGATGTGCACAACATCCCCCTGGCCAGCAACCTGGCCACCGCCGAGGCCCTCCTCCTCGCCCTGGATAGAGGGGACCTGGATTGGCGGAATAATCTGCGCTAGGGGATGGCGGGGGATGGGCAACGCTCGCTGGCAAAAAAATGGCGTTTAGCGCCACGCACCGCTAAACGCCATTTTTTTGAGGCTTTGCTTATGCCCATCCCCCACCCGCAAAGTGGGAAAGGCAGTTTGTTTGGTTGCAAAATTATATGCTACTCAAAAAAGGCATCGCCGAAGGCGACTAAGGCAAATTCCCCTGTAACCGCAATTGTTATCTGCACGTGATTTGTGTCTTTGGGTATTAATATGGGCAAGCTTTAAACTTACGCCAACTTCCACAATTTCTTGTTTCTTTTTTAGGAATATCTTTGCGTCATCTTCATTACCTGCTATGATTGCCCTGCGAGCCAATTCGACTTGTCTTGCCACCTCTTTTTCATTTTCTTCGACTAATCGTTTTGTGCGACTTTCTTCAGCCATTATCCCGGCAGTTTCTCTTTTAACCTCTGTCAATTCATCATTGGCCTTGCGGAGGTATTGGTCAACCAATTTATTGGGGTCCTCTGCTTTGTCCAATATCGCATTTACATTTGCTGCAATGATGTCTGCAAATCTTGTCAAAATACCCATGGTAGTGCCTCCCTTATAAGAAATAAAAATACGTCTTTGTTTTCCCTTTCTGGTGCTGAGCATTTGAGTAGTATTTCATTGCAATATTCGCTATGACAGAATGCTGTATATTCATTGTAAAGGAATATTATGCATTCGTCAACATAGAATGCTCCGGCTTTCGTTTCCCGCCTATAATAATAGTGGAGGTGGGAAATGACCAAAGCACAACAAAAAGCTATGGCTACACGTATTAAACGCAGGAGAGAATCGTTAGGTTTCACACAAGAAAGTTTTAGCGAAGTCATTGACTTGTCTGCCAGTTCGTATACTAAAATAGAAAACGCTTTCCAAAAACCTGCGCTCGATACGCTTATAAATATTGCCAATCACCTTGATTTATCGTTGGACTACATCGTTTTTGGCGTCCGCTACCCGGCAGAAGCCCGGGAAAGCGATTTATTGCAAGCCCTCCTGAAGCAAGCTGAGTCTGATAAAATAAAATATGTAGGCAAGTTCCTCACGCAACTTGCAAAAACGATGAAATAAAAGTATTTTATTAATAAGGGAGTTTATCCATTGAGTAAAAAAGACAAGTTGATTGCACGGCTAAAATCCAAGCCATTGGATTTTACCTTCGATGAATTGGTTGCGTTAATGGCCTCATTGGGCTTCACGCTTTCTAATAAGGGCAAAACCAGCGGTTCTCGTGTATCATTTATAAAAAACGGATACAAAATAACCATACATAGACCCCACCGCCAAAAGACACTGTTGGGTTATCAGGTTTTAATGCTTTTAAAGGATTTGGAGGCGTTTATATGATTCAATATATGAAATACCGTGAATACATGGGCAGTGTGGAGCGTTCAGCGGAGGACAATATGCTCCATGGCTCATTGGCGGGTATTAAGGATTCCGTATCCTACCACGGGTGTAATTTGGATGAGCTTCAAGCCGCCTTTATAGAAGCGGTAGACGACTACCTGATTATGTGTGAAGCGGAGGGCTTGCAACCCGAGTCCCCCTTTAACGGGACAGTCGAGCAAGCGATGGCGCAATATGCTTCCGCATAAGGCCATTAAATAAAAAACGAGAGTCGGCTCCGGCCTTCTCTCGTTTTCTTAGGTTTTGTAAAAGGGCTTTATTTAATAATCTTTACAACGGAGCCGGCACCTACGGTGCGGCCGCCTTCGCGGATGGCGAAGCGGGAGCCTTCCTCCATGGCGATGGGGGAGATGAGTTCCACGGTCATTTCGATATGGTCGCCGGGCATACACATTTCCACGCCGTCGGGAAGCTGGATAACGCCGGTTACGTCCGTTGTACGGAAGTAGAACTGGGGACGGTAGTTGGAGAAGAATGCCTTGTGGCGGCCGCCCTCGTCCTTGGAGAGCACGTATACCTGGGCGGTGAATTTGGTGTGGGCCGCTACGGAGCCGGGCTTACACAGTACCTGGCCGCGCTCGATTTCCGTGCGCTGTACGCCGCGAAGGAGCAGACCGGCGTTGTCACCCGCGATGGCGGTGCCCAGGTCTTTCTTAAACATTTCGATGCCTGTGACAACGACTTCGCGTTTTTCTTCGGTAAAGCCGATGATTTCCACTTTGTCGTTCAGGTTAAGGGTTCCGCGCTCTACACGACCGGTGACAACGGTGCCCCGCCCGGTGATGGTGAACACGTCCTCAACGGGCATCAGGAAGGGCTTTGCCTCGTCGCGCTCGGGGGTGGTGATGAAGGAGTCAACGGCTTCGAAGAGCTCCAGGATTTTGTCGCCCCATTCGCCTTCGGGGCTGTCCAGTGCCTTCAGCGCGGAGCCGCGGATGATGGGGGTGTCGTCCCCGGGGAACTCATATTTGTCCAACAACTCGCGGATTTCCATGTCCACCAGGTCCAGCAACTCTTCGTCTTCCACCATGTCGCACTTGTTCATGAACACCACGATTTTGGGTACGTTTACCTGACGGGCCAGCAGGATATGCTCCCGGGTTTGGCTCATTACGCCATCGGTGGCCGCTACCACCAGAATCGCGCCGTCCATCTGGGCGGCACCGGTAATCATGTTCTTAACATAGTCGGCATGGCCGGGGCAGTCTACGTGGGCGTAGTGGCGGTTGGGGGTCTCGTATTCCACGTGGGTGGTGGAAATGGTGATGCCCCGTGCCTTTTCCTCGGGTGCTTTGTCAATCTTATCGAAAGCAACAGCCGCGCCCAGTTGATAACGCTGATGCAAGGTCTTGGTTATCGCGGCGGTCAACGTGGTCTTGCCATGGTCGATATGGCCGATGGTGCCGATGTTGACGTGCGGCTTGTTTCTTTCAAATTTTGCTTTTCCCATACGGGTTTCCTCCTAGATTTACGCTTTTTGTTGCATTATACCAGTATTGCCAAGCATTGCAAGCCTTAAAATGGTTATCCTACCCGCTCTTGCCCGTCGCTTTTTCTTGTACGCTCTTGGGCACGGGCTCGTAATGGTGCACCTCCATGGAGTAGATGCCCCGGCCCTGGGTCTTGGAGCGCAAATCCGTGGCATAGCCGAACATCTCCGCCAGGGGTACGAAACTGTGCACCACCTTGGCGTTGTTTTGCTCCTCCATGCCTTCGATTTTGCCCCGCCGCTTGTTCAAATCGCCGATAACATCGCCCATATAGTCCTCGGGGACGGTGACATCGACTTTCATGATGGGCTCCAGTAGAGCCGGGTCGGCCTTGCGCATGGCTTCCTTGAAGGCCATGGAGCCGGCGATTTTGAAAGCCATTTCGCTGGAGTCCACATCGTGGTAGCTGCCCTCGTAGAGGGTGGCGCGTACGCCCAGCACCGGATAGCCCGCGACAATGCCGCTGGCCATGGCCTCTTTTATGCCCTGCTCCACCGCCGGGATATACTCCCGGGGCACCACGCCGCCCACAACCTTGTCCACAAACTCGAAGGGCTTGTCAGAGTCGTTGGCGTCCATGGGCTCGAAGAGCACCTTGACGTGGCCGTACTGGCCGCGCCCGCCGGACTGGCGCACATATTTGCCCTCCACGTCGGCGGCCTTGCGGAAGGCTTCGCGGTAGGCCACCTGGGGCTTGCCCACATTGGCCTCCACCCGGAACTCACGCAACAGGCGGTCCACGATAATCTCCAGATGCAACTCACCCATGCCGGAGATAATGGTCTGGCCGCTGTCCTGGTCGGTGTGGGTCTTGAATGTGGGGTCTTCCTCCGCCAGCTTGCCCAAAGCGATGCCCATTTTATCCCGGCCGGCCTTGGTTTTCGGCTCGATGGCCACGGAGATGACCGGCTCGGGGAAGTTCATGGATTCCAGGATGACTTCGTGCTTCTCGTCGCACAGGGTGTCTCCGGTGGTGGTGAATTTGAGGCCCACCACAGCGGCGATATCCCCCGCGTGTACCTCGGTCACGTCCTCCCGGTGATTGGCGTGCATCTGCAAAATGCGCCCCATGCGTTCCTTTTTGTCCTTCACCGAATTGTGCACATAGGAGCCGGCGGAAAGGGTGCCGGAATACACCCTGAAGAAGGCCAGCTTGCCCACAAAGGGGTCGTTCATAATCTTAAAGGCCAGCGCGGAGAAGGGCTCCTTTTCGCAAGCCTTGCGCGATACTTCCGCTTCCGTGTTGGGGTTGATGCCTTTAATCGGCGGGATGTCCGTAGGCGCGGGGAGATAGTCCACCACGCCGTCCAGCAATTTCTGCACGCCCTTGTTCTTATAGGCCGAGCCGCAGAAAACCGGGGTTATCGCCGTGGCGATACAGGCTTTGCGCAAGGTGGCTTTTAATGTCTCCACGTCGATTTCGTCGCCACTTAGGTAAGCCTCCATCAGGTCGTCATCGGTTTCGGTAATGGCTTCCACCAGCGTTACACGCGCTTCCTCGCATTGCGATAGCATGTCGGCGGGGATATCCCCGATTTTTATCTGCTCGTCCAGCTTGTCGGGGTAGAAATACGCCTTCATGTCAAATAAATCCACCATGCCCACGAACTGGGACTCCGCGCCCATGGGCAACTGCACGGGAATGGCATTGGCCCCCAGGCGGGTCTTTATCATATCTACCACGTTGAGAAAATCCGCGCCCATGATGTCCATTTTGTTCACATAGGCCAGGCGGGGCACGCCGTATTTGTCGGCCTGCCGCCACACGGTTTCGCTCTGGGGCTCCACGCCGCCCTTGGCGCAAAACACCCCTACCGCGCCGTCCAGCACACGCAAACTACGCTCCACCTCTACGGTGAAGTCCACATGGCCGGGGGTGTCGATGATATTGATGCGGTGGTTCTCCCACTGCGTGGTCGTCGCCGCGGAGGTTATGGTGATGCCCCGTTCCTGCTCCTGCTCCATCCAGTCCATGGTGGCGGTACCCTCGTGGGTTTCCCCCAGCTTGTAATTACGGCCCGTATAGTACAGGATACGTTCGGTCAGGGTGGTCTTCCCCGCGTCTATATGCGCCATGATGCCGATATTTCTGGTTCTTTCCAGTGGGAAAGCTCTGCTCATTCAGCTGTTCCTTCTTTCGCTTGCTACCACTTGTAATGGGCGAACGCCTTGTTGGCGTCGGCCATGCGGTGCATTTCTTCCTTACGCTTGACCGCGGCACCCGTGTTGTTGGATGCGTCCAGCAGTTCGTTGGCCAGCCGGTCGGTCATATTCTTTTCACTGCGCTTGCGCGAGAAAAACACAAGCCAGCGCAAGCCCAGGGCTTGGCGGCGGTCGGGCCGCACCTCTATGGGTACCTGGTAGGTGGCACCGCCCACGCGGCGGGCCTTTACCTCCAGTACGGGCATAACATTGTTCAACGCTTCCTCGAAAATTTCGATAGCGGGCTGGCCTTTCTTGGCCGCCGCCTTTTCGAAGGCACCGTAGACAATCTTTTGGGCAACGCCCTTCTTGCCGTCGAGCATAATACCGTTTATCAGCTTGGTGACTACCTTGCTTCCAAACAGTGGGTCGGGCAAGACCGAACGTTTTGCTACGTGTCCTTTCCTTGGCACGAGGCTTCCCTCCTTAACGAAAAATGATTAATTCATCGGTACTCGTGCGGGCGTGCGCATACCACACGCCGAACGTTCGCGCCTGTACATATATATAAGGAAGCAATGCTTCCGGGTACAGGGCTAAAGTGGAGTGAAATGTTCACTCGTATTACGCCTTCTTCGGCCGTTTCGCGCCGTACTTGCTGCGCGCTTGGCCGCGTTTGGCCACACCGGCGGTATCCAGCGTCCCGCGGATAATGTGATAACGCACACCGGGTAAATCGCGCACGCGCCCGCCGCGAATCAGCACCACGCTATGCTCTTGCAAATTGTGGCCTTCACCGGGGATGTAGCAGGTGGCTTCCATTTTGTTGGAAAGGCGTACGCGGGCAATTTTACGCAGGGCCGAATTTGGCTTCTTCGGGGTCTTGGTGCGCACATACGTACACACGCCGCGTTTTTGCGGGGCGGATTGGTTCAATTCCTTGTCCTTCAAGGAGTTTAAACCTTTTTGCAAGACGGGAGATTTAGACTTCTTCTTGTTAGACTTGCGCCCTTGCTTGACGAGTTGGTTGAATGTCAGCATTGATATTGTCACCTCCTTCCAAAGCAATATAAGAAAAACGAAGGGGATTGTATCAGCCGCTGGGATAAAAGTCAATTAATTGGCAAACGTTGTCATGTTAAGATAATTTACTACCATGGAATAATGAGCCGCGTGGAGGGGTGAAGCGGGGTGAATGGCCCGCGCTGGCACGTCAACGCTCATGAACGGCTCTGTGCGGCAAGTACTCGCGTTGGTCTTCTTTCAGAAGCCTCAACACCGAGTACGTAAGCCGCCCATTTGCCGCTAATTTCGCGTTGCCGCGAGACGCGCGGGCTCATTCACCCCGCTTCACCCCTCCACGCTCCTTACTCGCAAGTATGTGGCAAGTAATTAATCTTTCACACACTGCTCGCCCCGCAGTTCGCGGGCGTTAGTGGGTAATTAAATTACTCTGTCACGTTGATTGCGTATCTTATGTGTCGTGGGAGGGGGTGGGTGAATGCCTTGGCGGTCTACGAAGGCGGGGGATAAGGCGGCGCATGACGCGGTTATGTGGTTGGCAAATAAGGCGAAGCCGGCACGTTGAGGCTTGTGTAACAAGACCAACACAACCACTTCCGCGGCGAAGCCGATGTTCCCCCGACAAGATGAACCGCCAAGGCATTCACCCGCCCCCTCCCACGAGGACGTAAAACCCACAAACAACAATGCCATAATAAATTAACTTACAAACGCCGTTTTATCCGCATTCTCGCGTTAGAGCCGCCCAGGTAAGCGGGCCCACGATGCCATCACTTGAAAGCCTGAAAAGACACTGGAAAACGGTGACGGCATCCAAGGTGCGCGGGCCGAAAATGCCATCCTCTGCCAAGGATTGGATAACGGGGCGGTTAGCGAAAACCCTGTTCAGGCAGCGTTGAATTTGCCGCACGGATTCCCCCCTGTCGCCGATGCGGATTGACGTGCCCGGAAAGGCGGGCATACCCCCGGTACTTCCGCCGCCGCCACCGCTACCGCCGCATTCTTGCGAAAGCCTGGCCCAGGTAAGCGGGCCGACTACGCCGTCTTGGGTAAGGCCGAAAATCCGCTGGAAGTTGCGTACCGCGTCCAAGGTGCGCGGGCCAAAAATGCCGTCCTCGGTTAGCCTTTGTATGCTCGGATGGCGTGTGCCGATATTGTTCAGGCAACGCTGGAATTGCCGGATGGATTCCCCCTGCATACCCTGGCGCATAATCACATTCGGGAAGGCGGGCAAGCCCGTGCCCGTGCCGCCGCCGCTTGCGGGAAAGACTTCGCGGATGCCCTCCGCAACCGCCCGCGCCATTTCGTTGACATTGAAGCGCGCCATATCCTGGGGGTTGTTAATGAAGGCCAGCTCCAGCAGGACCGCCGGCATCGTGGTAAGGCGCAGTATGCCGAAGGCGTCTTGCCCGGCCGCGTTCACCTGTGTTTTCACGCCGCGGTTTGTATAGCCCAGCGCGGAAATACGCCTCAGCATGGCGTTCGCCAGGGCGCGGGCGCGGCCGGTATCGCGTATGCTCACGAAGGCTTCCGTGCCTGTGGCCGGTGTGCCCACGTTGCTGTTCATGTGGATTTCCACAAGCGCGTCCACATTGCTGTTGTTGGCCAGGTTTGCGTCTTGGGTAATGCTCCGGTTTATATCTGTTGTACGATTATTGATTACGGTGTAGCCCCATCCGCGAAGAATATTGCTTGCGGCGTTCGATACCGCCAAGTTTAAATCACTTTCGCGAAATCCGTTGCCAACCGCACCGGGGTCGCTTCCCCCGTGTCCGGCATATACGGCTATTCTTGCCATGTTACACACTCCTCACTGTTAGAAATTCAAACATGGCGGCCATGTCCAATATGCCGCCCGTTACCAGCTTTTGTGCCAACTGGGGACGCTTGGCGGCACTTGCCAAAATGATTTGCTTTATCTCCGCCGTCGTCAGGTGGGGGTTATAGGATTTTAACAATGCCGCCGCTCCCGCTACGTGGGGCGCGGCCATGGAGGTTCCCCGTTGCGGGCTGTATTCGCCATGCAGCCCAAGGCTCAAAATCTGGTTCCCCGGCGCGGCAATGTCAATGGTTTTCGCGCCATAGTTGGAGAACGCGGAGAGGGAATCGTCCGGCTCTATGGACGCGACGGAAAGTATATTATCGTTGTCGAAGGCGGCGGGGTACATGGGTTCTATGTCGCTGTTTTGGCCGCTGTTTCCCGCCGCCGCAACGAACAGCCCCTTGTACATGCCGATGACATTGCGCAAAATTTCCGACGGGTAGCGCGTGCCCCAGCTGTTATTCAGGATGGGGATATTATTTTGCATGGCGAAAATAATGGCGGCAATGGCGGCGTCCAAAAGAAGCACCTCGTTGCCGATTTTAAATGACGCAATCTGCACCCGCCAGCATACCCCCGTCACGCCGCTGACATTGTTGCCCACCGCGCCTATGGTACCGGCTACGTGGGTTCCGTGGCCGGTAAAGTCCATGGAATCGGGGTTGGCGTCATAAAAATTCCAGCCGTAGTAGCCGTCTTGCGTCCGCCACAAATTTTGCGTGATGTCCGGGTGGGTGTAGTCAACGCCGCTGTCTATTACGCCCACAATTACGTCAGCCTTCCCCACGGTATGGGCCCATGCCGCCGCCGCGTTGATTTTCTCCATACCCCACAAGTACGGGTAATACCGGTCGTTGGGGGTAATCAGGCACTCGAAAATAAAATCCGGCTCCGCATGAAGTACATAGGGGTGCGCGGACAAGTGCGCCACCCATTCCAAAACCGCCAGCTTGCTTTGCTCCACTAAATGAACCAGCAAAATATCGCCTATATTGCCCTCGTATTCGCCATATTCGCCGGCGGAGAAAATAATGTGCGCCTCAAGGTAGTCAATCCCCTGCAAAATGCTTTTGTGGCAAGAAGCCGTGTCGGGGTAGGCGTGGTTTTTGTCTATGGCGATGAGTACTTTCCCCGGCACAAAGTTATCGTGATGGCTTGGCATAACGACCTCCCGTTTGCGTGTTGCTATATATAATATGTAAGCGGCCAAAATGGGTTCGGCGGTGAAGGGGGTGGGAGGCGGGGTGTTTTCGGTGAGCGAATTGCGTGCGCCGCGTAGCGCATTGGCGCGGTACGCGCCACCAGCGGAGCGTAGGCGTAGCATAGCGAACGAAAAGCACCCCGCCTCCCACCCCCTTCACCGCGGTTCGGCCATTCTTGAAACCAAATACAAGCCGTAACCAAAACCGCACCTTGTACATATTATGTGGATATAGCAAGCGCGAAAGGAGTGAAAAGCATGAACTGTAATTGCACAAGTGGTTGCCGCAGCTGTGGCGGCGAACGGGTAAACAGGCAAGTTTTTGATTGTCCTGGCACGCAGCGTGTTGTAAGGCACGAGCATATCGTAAGGCATCGTCATGATACCATTCATGAATTTGATGTTTGTCACGAGCATGAGTTTAACGAGTTTGATGTGGTGCGGGAGCGTCACGTAACCACAAACAACGATAGAAGAACTCACGAGCCTAACTACTGTGGCGACAGAGGCCCTTCAAGGCCAATGGGTAGACCTCCGTTTTGGAGGGGACGCTGCTGGTAATTAAAACAGGCGAACAACGGTTGCATAGGTTGCAGCCGTTGTTTGCTTGGCTATGCACCAATCGGCGCAGGGTGCGGGGCTGGGGTAATGCCCACGCGGATTGCGAAGGCGCGCAGATTAGTGGCGCATGGCGGGGTTATGTGGTTGGTGTTTGGCATTTATGACAAACACAACCACTTCCCCGACAAAGCCAAT
>WQSR01000034.1 GCA_009787785.1 Defluviitaleaceae bacterium | reverse complement strand
ATTTTATCGCAAGGCGAGGAAGTGCCGACGCGGCGCACCAGCGGTGCGTAAGGAGGTGCTAACGAAGCATTGCGGAAAAAGCGTGCGCCAGTGTCTGCTTTTTACCGGAGCGTAATATGAAATACACTCACGCTCCAATGCGAAAAATATCCAAACTGTGGCTGGTCATACCCATCATGTCCGGCCGCTCGCACACGGCAAGGTGATAGCGCATATATAAACCGAAGGCATCCTCGTCCATGGCGTCCAGGCAATCGCGCAAAAGGCGGGCCACCAGCGTGGTGGCGACATAGTGGAGCCGTGCCGTATTTGGGAAACGCCCCATCAGGCGGTCAATGTCTTCCTTGCGCACCATTTCGAATATATCCGCCGGCACGCTGGTGGTGGCGAAGGTGTGGGGGTGGATTTTGCCTTTTTCGATATAATCGGGAATGTCCAATTGACCCGTGCGGAAGCCGTACTCGTAAAGGGTAATGTCGCTGATGACATACGCCGCGAACACCACGCCGCCGGGCCGTGTCACCCGCACCGCTTCGGCGATACACCGCTCCTTGTCGGCGTCATGATAAAAATGATACAGCGGCCCCAGCACCAAAGTAAGGTCGAAGGTATTGTCCGCGAAGGCAGATAAATCCAGCGCGTTGCCCTGGGTCACGCGGATATCCTGGCCGGGGGTGGTGAGGGATTCAAATATTGCTATATTGTGGGGCACCAGCTCCACGGCCTCCACCCGATAACCCTTGTCCGCAATGGCACGGCTGTACCGCCCCGTGCCCGCACCCACCTCCAGTACATAGGCGTTGGGCTTCTGCGCAAGATATTTTTCAATATAGTGCAAGGTGGTGCGGTATTCCACCAGATTATACCGGTGGTCGAAGCGGGCTTGTTCGTCGTAGTTGTGGGTATAATGGTTTTCGATGGGGTTCATGGCTTCACCTTGCATTTCCTGTTGTAACATTTCCATAGCATATACAGCCGGGTTCATCATGATGCACCTCCATACAAGTAGGGAATACCCTTCTTTCACAAGTATGCACAATTTTATATTTACTTGCAAGACAAAATCCCCAATCGAGCAGTCGACTGGGGGCAAATTAAAAAGGGCAGATACGGTCACGCATGAGCAAAATCCATATGCTATACTTATCTTGTGGAGGGGTGATGCGCTATTCATGCGTGGGAATCAATCCAAAAAACAGTAGATTTCATTGAAGAAAATCTTGGGGAAGAAATACCGATTGAGGATTTAGCGGACATCGCCGCCCTTTCGCTGTTTTATTTTCAACGACTATTCGCACGGCTCGTAAAAAAACCTGTGCGGGAATATATCAAGCTACGAAGGCTGGCTCATGCTGTGTCAATCCTAAAGAATGGAAATAATCATATTGTTGACATTGCCGCCCAATATGGCTTTGGCGGTCGTGAAACATTCTCACGGGCGTTTAAGGAAACATATGGACTATCCCCATCAGCGTACAGGCATACACCTATAGGGCTAAATTATTTCGATAAGCCAAATCTTTTACTGAGCTATGTAATGGTAGACGAAGATGTGCCTTTGATTACCGAAGGTATTGTGTTGGAGTATAGCCGCAAAACCCTTGATAGCCCTATCCACTTCCTTGGTGTTGAGGACTTATGGCGATTCAAACCGGGCAAAATGCTTGGCGAAAGACCGGGCGTTTCAGAGCCTGCCGCCATTTGGGACAAGTTTTACAATGTGATTGACGATATTCAATGTATTCCATATGGGAGGCGGGTCGGGGTGTCCTATCATGGCGGTGCGCCGGAGGGTTATTCTACTTATTTTGTGGGTGCAGAGGTTGAAGCAGATATTGCCAATTCGCCCGATAATCGTTTCGCCCGATGGGTGTTACCTTCAAGAGCGTATATCGTTTGTCAGTATGAAGCGGAGAATTTTTCTGGGCTTATTGCTTCTCTTGGAAAAATGATGAAGTTTACACGATATTGGCTTAAAGAACATGGGTTGCGGGCAGATGGATTTTTCCCCGAAGTTTATTATAACAACCTACCCAAAGCAGACCACGCCTACATGGAGATGTGGATTCCGTTCAAAGAACGTGAAAATAATAAATAAATGGAGGAAATAAAATGGACAAGTACGCAAAAGGAGATGAGCCAAATGCATAAACCAATCAGCGAAATGGCGGCATATCTGCAAAATCTGCTTCCGCCGGAAATACCGCAGACATTTGACATTGACCCTATGTTTATGGTGGATGTAACCGAAGAAGATATTCACAAAGGCATCCCGGCATTTAAGGGGTTTCTGAATCGGCTATACGACCATGTAATCGCAGAGGGTAGCCCCTTCGACAAACCTAAGCGAGAATCCCATAATACCAATATCAATTCATCCTATCCGTTTATATTACACCTTGCGGTTTTTATGATGAATATAGGCTTACACAGCACACTTAGCGATAAAAAGGATTCACTATTATTGGATGGACTAGAAAATCTTGATGTTGCCAGTAATTATTCAAGCCAGAAAATATCTGATAAACGGAAAATCGAGTGTCTGCGCTTCCTTTCGGATTGCGGCCTTTGCTTTGATGGATTGGATATAAGTGGTAAAAAGCCTGAAGCAATACCGCCGGGGCAAATAATTATCACATATTCCTCAAACCCCGCAATGTTAGTGGGTATGATGGCTATGGCGAGTGCTCAACGTCATATAGGTTCAAAATACATCAGTGAGATTCTGCTGCGATGTGATTGGAGAACCTTGGCGAACAAGCAACCGAAAGGACAGAACCGTTCGGATATTCTACCGATATTAAAGGATTTGACCCACACGCTACCCGCTGACATACAGGACTTCGTGCTTAAACTGCATACAGATTATATGAGCCACGGTTACAGATGCGACACCTACATCGGGTCGGACACACGCTTTGAGTATTTTTGCAGAAGCAAGGAGCTTTGGCGGTTTAACCTTACGCTAACGGGCGGTCACTTTATCACAATAAAAGCACTGAATACACACAAATACCCCGAAATTGTAAGTCAATTGCCCGACCGACTGCAAGCTAACATCCGGGCAGGCTATGGTTGCGGCAAGAAGATGGGTACTGCTGACTCCTGCGATAGCGGATGCCGAGGTTATCGTGTGCCTTTGGATGATTCATTTATGGAGATAAGTGATTCCGTTAAGGCTTGGATTGAGAGAGAAGTTGAGATTATAGGGAAATCGTAAAAATACAAAGCCCCGCGCAGAGAGCTTCTGCACAGGGCATGGGTAATACACGCTTCTTCAAAGTGTGAGACGTGCTTAGTCGGAGGTGTGGCGTTTGTTTCGGCTTCCGGCTTTTTCTATTCAATTGTATATGTGGCGAGGTGCAGGGGCGCGCCCATTACATATAAAACTGCGCTTGACTCGGCTGGCCAGCCTTGTGTGAGTCGGTTATGCCTTGAGGGTACCAATCCGCGGTCGACGCTACATCAACTGCCGTGGCTATGCAGGGACGGGTTGCTTTAAAGGATATTTTTGTGCATATTTGCTAGGGTGTGTCGACAGTCTTGGATAAATTTGACACATCTGTAACTTTTCTCTATCATCGCCATATTCTAAAAAATGTCAATTTAATTATATTTTAAGGGGGAAATAGCATGGCAATTTTCACCGGCTCGGGGGCGGCGATTTGCACGCCCTTTGACAAAAGCGGCGGGTTTAGCCCCGGGGCTTATGAGAAGCTGATTCAATTCCAGGTGGAGGAAGGCACGGACGCCATTGTGGCCTGTGGCACCACGGGGGAAATGTCTACCCTGAGTACCCAGGAGCACATTGAAGTGGTGCGTGTAGCGGTGGCCGCCGCGAAGAAATACGGGGACGCCCACGGGCGTAAGGTGCCTGTGGTGGCGGGTGCCGGGGGCAACGATACCGCGAAGTGTGAGGCGGTGGGCAAGGCTTTGGTACAGGCCGGCGTGGATGCCCTGATGTACGTGACCCCGTATTATAACAAGACCTCCCAGCGGGGGCTGGTGGCGCATTATACCCGCATCGCCAAGGCCGTGGAGGTGCCCATCGTGATGTATAATATTCCCGGGCGCACGGGGATGAACATGACGCCCACGACCATGGCGGAGCTGGCGAAGCTTCCCAACATTGCGGCGGTAAAGGAAGCTACCGGGGATTTCGGCCAGGTGGCGGAAATCGCCGAGCGTTGCGGCGACGCCCTGGACATCTACTCCGGCAACGACGATTATATCGTGCCCATTCTTTCCTTGGGAGGGAAGGGCGTCATTTCCACCATTGCCAACATCGCGCCAAGGCAGGTGCATGATATGGTGGCAAAGTTCCACGCCGGGGATATTGCGGGAAGCCGCGAAATTCAACTGGGGATGTTGCCCGTGGTGCGTTGCCTCTTCGCCGACGTGAACCCCATTGTGGTGAAGGCCGCGCTGAACCTGATGGACTTTGACATGGGGCTGTGCCGTGCGCCCCTTACCACGCCGGAGGACGCGCTGGTGGAGGCATTGCGCGAAGCCATGACAGCCTACGGTTTACTCAAATGACAAAAATAATCGTATGCGGCTGTTTTGGCCGCCTGGGGTCTGTGATAGGTAAATTGGCTGAGCAGGACGCGGCCATGGAGCTCGTCGCCGGGGTGGACATTACCAGCCCCGGCGGCGGGCTTACCTATCCCGTTTTTACGGACATCGGCGACTGCACCTTGCCCGCCGATGCCTTGGTTATCTGCCTGCCCCCCCACGCCGCTACATACATCACGGCGCAATTGCACTACGCCGCTGTGCGCGCAATGCCTGTGGTGCTGTGTACTACGGGCTTGCGCCCGGAGGTAATGGAGGAAATAAAAAAAGCAGCCGAAAGTACGGCTGTTCTCGTGTCCGCCAACATGGCTTTGGGTATTAATTTGCTGGCCAATATGCTGAGCAAGGCCGCCAGACTCCTTTACGACGCCAATTTCGACATCGAAATCATTGAGCGTCACCATAACCAGAAGCTGGACGCCCCCTCCGGCACAGCCTATCTGCTGGCCGACACCGCCAACGCCGCTTTGGGCGGCCAAATGCGTATCGTGTGTGACCGCAGTTCCAACCGCACGCCGCGCCAGCGGGAGGAAATCGGTATGCACGCTTTGCGCGGGGGCTCCATTACCGGGGAGCATACCGTGGTTTTCGCCGGGCTGGACGAGGTCATCGAGCTGACCCATATCGCCCAGTCCCGGGACGTTTTCGCCGTGGGTGCCTTGAAGGCGGCGCGTTTTATCAAAGGTAAACCCGCCGGATACTATACCATGCAGGATGTGATTGAAAACCCATGACAGCAAATATGGGAAATGTGGCTATTTCGCCAATTTATACAATGCGTACTGATTTAAGGACACGCCTTCCCGTTCGGCCTCGGTGGCAAGGGTATAATGCAATGACTTGGGAAGCCGCAATACGAATTTGCCGCTGTAGTCTGTATAGGTGGAAGGCTCGGGGATGGGGTCGCTAAAAGCCAGCTTTGTATCAATGTAGCCTTCCAATGCTTCGCGCAGGTTTTCCAGCGCGTCTTCTTTGGTTTTTCCGTGGCTGTGACAGCCGTCCAATTCTAAAACGCGACTCACATAGCATTCACCGTCTTCATCGTTTCGGTGCTGTACCACCATGCTGTAGGGTAGGTTCATATAATACTCTACATCTTTATGCATCGTCACCAATCCTTTGCAAGATATCCCTCACGTAAGCCTTATCTATTGGATTTCCGTACTGCACGGTAGTCAACTCCCCATTAGCGTTACGAAAATGACGATGGGAGCCCTTTGTCCTGACATGGTTATATCCATGATATTCCAGCACCTTTGCGGCTTCTTCGTAGCGAATGCCGTTGGGCTGGTGTTTCATTTTCTCAATAATTTTTGCTATGCTGGGCATGGATTCACCTACTGGCAGATAGTATCACATGTGGTACTTTTGTCAACGTGTCTACCAGCGCAGCTCCCCTTTCCGGTGCATCCATACAAAGGTCAGCAAAATCACAAGCCCGTTAATCCCTATAATCAGGAATGTGCGCGGTTGCAAGCCATAACCGATGTTGTATATGGCCAGGTTCACCTGCTGGGTGTAGGTGAAATACATCCAGCGTGCCAGGGTTTCATTAAATTGTGAAAGCATGGGCCCCATGCCGAAGATGATGCTGACGGGGAAGGCAAACACGGGTACCTTCGACAGGCCGATGGCGATGCCCAAAAGAATGGATACCAAGGCACCCGATGTGGTGACGGCGAGGAATAAAAGGGTGTTCATGCCGAAATGCCGCCCCGCCATGGCATAAAATACAAGCAAAGCGGCGGCTATGATAAGCAGGGCCGCCCCCGTGCCCGTCAGGTATTGGAAGGGCTTCATGCCCGACATGGTCAGGAAGCGTAGATTCTGGGTGGTTTTGTCCTCCTGCACCAAGGCGGAGGCGGAGCTAATCATCACGAACCCGGCAAACATCACCGTAAATACCCCCGAAATGGAAGGGGTCGGAAGGCTGTGCAGGGGATTTTCCCGCAAGCAGGTTTCGCATATGACCGCCGGGACGCAGAGGTCGCAATACCTGTCCGGTATAAAGGAAAACGCCACTATCATGATGGCGAACATCGCGCCCTGCACCAAAAGCGCGGGGCTTTTTACCATGCTCCGCATCTGCTTGATGAAAATGGCCATGGTGTTTCTCATAGTTCCACCCCCGTGAGCTGTAGGAATACGGCTTCCAAATCGGGTACGGTGCGCAGGGCGTTGTATTGGCCGCACAATGCCACCGGCGCGCCCTGCTCCACAATTTTGCCCTCGTGTAAAAGGGCTACCCGGTCGCAGAGTTTTAAGGCTTCGTCCATGTTGTGGGTGGTGAGGAAAATAGTGGCCCCTTCGTCGCAAAGCCTGCGCAAAAGCTTACAGATGCCCCGTGCTGTGCCGGGGTCCAGCGCGCTGGTGGGCTCGTCCAAAAACAACAATTTCGGCGAATATAAAATGGCCCGCGCCAGGGAAAGCCGCTGGCTCATCCCCCGGGATAGGGCACTGGCGGCCTTCTTCGTGTCCTCGCCCAGCCCCACGTTTTTCAACACTTCCAGGGGCTTCGATTTAGGCAAATCATAAATGCGGGCGTACAAATCGAGGTTTTCCATACAATTCAAATGGGGGTACAGCCCGCCGGAGTCCAGCATCAGCCCCACTTCCCGGGGGGTGGCGTCCACGGTGATTTCACCGCTGTCCGGCTCCAGCTGCTTGGTGAGAATGTTTATAATCGTCGTCTTGCCCGCCCCGGAGGGCCCCAGCAGACCAAAGATTTCCCCCCGGCCTACCTGAAAATTCACATCCGTGAGGACGGGCTTGTCGCCGTAGCTCTTGGATACGTTGCGCATGGTAATCATTGCATTTCTCCTTTAATAGCCGAATAAAATGAAAACCGTCCGCCATGACTTGCCCAGTGTCTACAATCCTGCGTCAGCCGCTCCTAGCGCACACCTCCGGTGCGCGTCGTCACGCCTTCCTTGTCTTGCAGACACTGCGCTTCGTCCTGTCGGCCGGTTTTCATTTTATTCGGCTATATTTCATTAAATCCGGCCGCTTTTTGCGTGTGCGCTCCCGGGACTGCTCCCGCCGCCACGCCTCAATTTTCCCGTGGTGGCCGGAAAGCAACACCTCCGGCACCTCCCGCCCACGAAAAACAGGGGGCCGCGTGTAATGGGGGTATTCCAGCCCCCCCCCCAGATTTTCCCCAAAGCTCTCGTCCTCGTGGGAAGCCTCCTTGCCCAGCACCCCCGGCACCAGCCGCGAAACCGCGTCCATCAGCACCAACGCCGCCGGCTCCCCTCCCGTCAGCACATAGTCCCCAATGGAAATTTCGTCGGTTACGATTTCCTCCAGCACGCGCTGGTCAATCCCCTCATAATGCCCGCACAGGAGAATCAGCTCCCGCTCCCGCGCCAGCTCCCGCGCCAACGCCTGGGTAAAAACCCGCCCCTGGGGAGAAAGATAAATGGTGCGGGGCGGGGAAGGGGAGGGGGTAGACGGGCATGGGTTTGGCAATTGCAACGAGCGGCTTTGCGAAGTGCCGCGTAGCGCATTGACGCGGAGATTTTCCGCGTCACCAGCGGAGCAAGGCACCGCATAGCGAGTGCAAGTTGCCAAATCCGTGTCCACCGCAAACTCTCCCGCCACTGTATTCCACGCGTCATATACCGGCGGGGCCATGAGCACCATCCCCGCGCCGCCCCCATAGGGCGCGTCGTCCACCTGCCCGTGCTTGTTCACCGCGAAATCCCGGATATTCACCGCATTGACGCAAATATAGCCGGAGGATATCCCCCGGCCCAGTATACTGTGGCTTACCATTTGCGTAATCATGTCAGGAAAAAGCGTGAGCACGTGAAATGTCATGGCTTCAATTCCTTTAGCCCGTCCATCAGCCGCACCGTGACGCGGCCTTGGGCCATATCGACTTCCCGCACCACATCCTTGATGGCGGGCACCATGAACGCGTTCCCTTGGGAGGGCTTAATAATATACACATCGTTGGCCCCGGTACGCAACACGTCCGCGATTTCGCCCAGGAGCCCGCCGTCCTCTTCCCACGCGCCAAGGCCAATCAAATCCCGCACGTAGTATTCGTCCTCCCCCAAAGGCAGGGCCCACTCGTCGGGAATCAGCAATTCCCCGCCCACCAAAGCCTCCGCCGCGTTGCGGTCGGTGACGCCGGCCAAAGTGAGTATGACCATGCCCTTTTGCTGGCGGGAGGCGGTAAGGGTATATTTCCCCGGTTCGCCCGTTTTATGACGGATAAAAACCTCCTCCAGCAACGAAAACCGGGAGGGGTCGTCCGTGGTGGGCAATACCCGCAACTCGCCGCGGATGCCCTGGGGTTTTACAATAATGCCGATTGTAAACATAATTCCTCTTTAGACTTCCATCATTAGCCGTTCAAGGCGCAAAATATCAGGGAATACAATTTTAATACCCCTGCGTTGCAAACGTAACAACTCGCGGAAATTTCGGTCAATTTGCGTTTGTAAGCGTGTGTCTACAGGGACAGGATTCTGCTTTACCATATGAATATGGTCTATGTATTTCGGCAGAATCGGAAACATATTTTGAAGCAGGAAAGCCGCCCTAGCATCGGTATATTCGCCAATCACAATCTTCAAGCAACGGCCATAACGGCTAATATCCTTTTGCATGAAAACATCGTACTTCTCAGCACGGCGGCTCATGGGGATAACCCACAGCAACTCGGTCTTGTCGTCTTTCAAACAATAATAGGTCGGGCGGAACGCGCCACCCTCACGGTTGCGCATCAGTTTATCGTCGTTCGCTACGGTGAAATACTCGTCTTTGATGTGATAAACGTAACCGGGCCTGATTTCAAAGTCGCTCAATTATCTCACCTTTCACAGAAAAGCCCCGCCGTTTTTGGCGGCGGGGCTGGTATTTTCGAGCCTTTTTTTATACCCCGCTCCGGTATGCGGCGAAAATTTGTCGAGCCTTTTTTTGTACCCCGCTCCGGTATGCGGCGAAAATTTTCATGCCCATAGGCATATTTCTATTATATGCAAAATCGAAAAAAAATCAACATAAAATTTAACCACCATGAAATCCATGCGCAAAAAAAAAGCCCACGCATATAATATAGCACGGGGAGGTGAAGGTATGATAGCCCGTAAAAGACGGCTGATGGGGTTGATTTTCTTCTTTATTGGCGTGGGAATGATTGTGCAATTTATGATGCCCACATGGGGCTTTGTTTTGGCCGCGGCCTTGATTATTCTGGGGTTTTGGTACGTGTTTGCGCGTTGACGCGCCCGCGCCCGTGGCAATGGGGGCAGTCTGCTTCCAGCATTTGTGCCAGGGGCGGGCGGGTTTTGCGGCGGGTGAGCTGTACCAGCCCCAGCTCTGTCATGCCCACCATTTCCGTTTTGATACGGCCTTTTTTTATTTCCCGGGCCAAAGTGTCCATGAGGGCGATTTTATCGGCGCGGTCCTTCATGTCTATGAAATCAATGATAATAATGCCCGACAGGTTGCGCAGATTGAGCTGTTCACACAGGGCGGCGGCGGCCTCCAGATTGGTTTGCAGTATTGCGGCGCGATAATCCTGCCCGCCGGAGAAGGCCCCCGTATTGACGTCGATGACCACGCAAGCCTCGGTCTGCTCTATGGTAAGGTGCCCGCCGCAGGGTAGCCAGACGGTTTTTTCCAAAGCGCGTTCCATCTGGCGGGTGAGGTCGTGGGCGTCAAACAAATCGCCCTTGTGAAAGGTATCATGAAAAAAAATACTGTGCGCCAACCCCGGCATAGCGTCCGCCAGCATTGCTTGAACCTCGGAGAACATCGCGTCCCCTTCCGGGCAGGCCACCCAAATTTCATCCAGGTCGTCGGTAAGTAAGTCGGTGAGCAAATCATCCTGCAAGGCACTTATTTTCGGCGGGTACAGCCGGGTGGGGGGCATGGCGAAGCGCGCCCGCGCCACGATATCGCGGTACAGGGCGATAAGCTCCGTTGTTTCAGCGGCCAGCTCCTCTTCCGTGTGGCCACAGGCGTTGGTGCGTATGATTGCGCCACAGCCCTTTTCCAGCACGGCATGTACCGCCCCCCGCAGACGGGAACGCTCCACCGGGTCGGTAATTTTATGGGATACGCCAATTTCGCCCCGGGAACTTTCGAAGACGATGACCCGCCGTCCCTTCAGCTTCAATTGCTGCCCGCCGTAGGGGCCCTTCGTGCGGTTCGCGTCCTTGTAGATTTGCATTAAAATGGACTGGCCTTTTTTAACCCCGTGGTTGCGCGGCAAATTGATAAAGGCGTTTTTCTCCGCGCCGATGTCCACAAAGGCGAACTGTCCAGGCAAAACATTCTGTACCCGCGCCACGTAAATATGCCCCACCAATGACGCGCTTCCGGCGGGGTCGATGAAAACTTCCTTCAATTTACCGTCCACGGTGTACGCCGTGCGTACCCGTTCAGGCTGACAGTCGATGAACAGGCATTTCATAAAAAAAAAATAACACAACCCACAAAAAATAGCCACCCCTGTGGGGGGGGTGCATCTTTATCAAGTGGCTTGTGAAAATCATGTTGCTATAAATTTGTTATGTTATAATAGTTTGGGAATGTATGCAAAAAATTGAACGAGGGGCTTTGAGTGTATAGCAATCGTGTGGCAACGAATAAATATTCGACACGGCAGAATGGCGGGGTTACGATGAAAGAAAACGAATTTTCCAATAGGGTAAAACTTCACGAAGCTACCCTGAAAAAGCATACTGCCATTTCTGATGTTGTTGGTTATGGCAAGCTGTTCGCCATTCTTGTATTGGGTTTGGTTTCATATTTTTTATTTGCAGGAAATTTTCAAATGCATATGGTCGTGCTTGGTGTTATTATATTTATGGCAAACATCACCCTATGGGTTTTTCATTACAAGCTACACCAAAAAATTAAATTCTCAAATAGTATTATTGCCATTAACAAAAGGCACTTGGATAGAATATCGGGTAAATGGTCTGCCTTTTCGGATATTGGCGCAGAGTTTATCAATCACGAACACCAATATGCCAGCGACCTTGATATAGTGGGGAAAAAATCATTTTTTCAATTTTTGAATACCACGCATACATGGCACGGCCGCCAGTCGTTCGCAAATGATTTATTGAAACCCGATTACACTGCAAGGGAACTGACCAACAGGCAAAAAGCTATTGCTGAACTCAGCACGGATATTGATTTTTCAAACCGCATGGAGCATGGCTTTTCAGAAATCGGTCTGCATCGCTCCATGCAAAAACTTGTTGACGAATTGAAAGACAGTCAAATATTCATCAAAAATAAAATCTTGAAATATCTGCTTATGTATATGCCTTTGGTGACGTTTATTGCCGTTGCTGGAATTGTTATATTCAGACAAGAAAATTTGTATGTTTTTGCTGTTTCGATTATCGCAATGCAAGCCTTGATATGGATTATGGGAATGTTAAAAACACACAAGTTTCTAAGCGGCATTTCACGATTACCTTATAAATTGAGCGCATATAGTGAAGTGATTGGAATTTTGAAAAGCAAAGACTTCGATTCAGAAATATTAAATCAAATACAAGCACAGCTTGGCGCATCTGAATTTTCTGCCGAAAAAGCAATAAAAGATTTGGGCAAAATATCCGACAAAGTGAATGTCAGACATAATATTATCATATGGTTTGTACTAAACGTGCTGTTGCTGTGGGATATTGAATGTTCTATTATGTTTGAAAAATGGAAGATGAAATATGCCTCGGTAGCCGAGGGGTGGTTTCTAGCATTGGGTGAATTTGAGAGCCTACTATGTTTTTCAAACTTGCCGAATATTTGTAGTAACACCTGCTTGCCATCCGTGACCAACGAGAAAGAAATTAAAGCACAATCGTTAGGACATCCGCTTATTCCAAATGGTGCTCGTGTAAACAACGATATTGTCTGTAAAGATAGCATATTCATCATTTCCGGCTCTAATATGTCGGGCAAAACGACTTTTATGCGAACAGTCGGCATAAACATGGTGCTTGCTCGTGCAGGTAGCTTTGTTTGTGCAAAGACCATGGCCTTTCCTCTGATTGAGATAATGACATCAATGCGTGTCGCTGACGATTTGAATGAGGGCATATCAACATTTTATGCAGAGTTAAAACGCATAAGGGGTATCATCGCGCTTGCAGAAAAAGAACCCCGCATGATTTTTTTAATTGACGAAATTTTTAGAGGTACAAACTCCGTGGATAGGTTGAGCGGGGCTAAATCCGTATTATCTAAACTCAATAAAATAGGGGCATTGGGTATTATAACTACCCATGACCTCGAATTGTGCGAGATTGCGAACCAATACCCTCGCATAAAAAATTATAGCTTTTCAGAGGAATATCGAAACAATCAAATTCATTTTGATTACAAGATAAAGCACGGAAAATCTACAACGACCAATGCAAAATATCTGATGAAAATGGTGGGAATTGACCATACCATGTGAAAACCCCAAAACTCACCCCCACCCCTCGCGTAAAAACGGTTGCGGTGGGGTTAAAAAATGTGGTAGTATTCCGGTATTCAACATATTTTTACATATAGAAGAAGGAGGAGTGACGTGAACGCTGACAAAGTTTATACCAATGACAGCTGTGTGGGTTGCAACCTTTGCATTTTGTCCTGCCCATGCGGTGAGGCGAATGTGGCGCGGCAGGAAGAGGGCGGGAAGAAGGTCTATGTCGATGCTTCGAAATGCATCGCCTGTGGGGAATGTCTGCGGGTATGCACCCACGAGGCAAGGGAGTATTCCGACGATACGGGCCGTTTTCTGGACGATGCCCGGGCCGGCAAGGGGATTTCGCTGATTGTGGCCCCGGCTTTGCGGTGCAATGTGCCGGATTGGCCCCGGTTGCTGGGATGCCTGAAATCCCTTGGGGTGAACCTGATTTATGACGCTTCCTTCGGGGCGGATATATGTACCTGGGCGCATCTGCGCTACATATCCGCCAACAGCGCGAAGGGGTTGGTTTCCCAGCCCTGCCCGTCCATTGTCAACTATATCGAACGCTATGTGCCGGAACTGCTGAACCGGCTGGCACCCTTGCACAGTCCCGCCATGTGCGCCGCCATATATATGAAGGAATACAAAAAAACCCCGGGGCCCTATGCCTTCCTTTCCCCCTGTGTGGCCAAGGGCGACGAATTTGAAGACCCCAACACCGGCGGCTTGATAGCCTACAACGTGACATTCAAGAAGCTGTTGGCGCGGCTGGAGGAAGAAGGCATAGATTACCGCACCTACGAAAGCGCGGCATACGACAACCCGCCCCACGGCCTGGGTGCTGTGTATTCCAGCCCCGGCGGGCTGCGCGCAAGCTTGGCACAGCATTTGGATGAGTGGATTTTCACCATAGAAGGACAGCCCCGGGTGTCTGCCTTCCTCCACGAATATGTGAACGAGCGGGCGGGAAGCCCCTATCTTGTGGACATTTTGAGCTGTAAGGGGGGTTGCAATTCCGGCACGGGGGCTTGCATGACGGAGGATAAGGAATACGCCATCAGCAGGGCCATGTACGATGTGAAAAAGGACGCCACGGCCAGCAAACCGGATTTTGCGCAATTTGACAAGGAACTGCGCCTGGCGGATTTTGCCCGCCGGTATACCCCCAAGAAAATCATGCCTATTTTCGTGGACCGTCACGAAATGGAGAACGCCTTCACGGCGTTGCATAAGCCCTCCCATGAGTTCCGCACCACGGATTGCCGTGCCTGCGGCTACGCCACCTGCCAGGAAATGGCCGTAGCCGTGGCCAAGGGCATCAACCATGTGGAAAATTGTATGGATTATCTGTTGCACCTGGTAAAAAAGGAGGGCGAACCATGCTAGATGTGCTAATCATCGGATGCGGCATCGTGGGGACGGCGGCGGCCCACGCCCTTTCCCGCTATGACTTGAAAGTCACGGCCATCGACCGCCTCAACGATATCGCCGGGGAGACCACCCGCGCCAACAGCGGCCTCATCCACGCCGGATACGACCCGGAGCCGGGCACCCTCATGGCAAGGCTCAACGTGCGGGGAAGCGAGCTGACCCGCCAGCTGTGCGCCAAGCTGGATATTCCCTACAAGCAAAACGGTGCCTTCGTTATCGCCTTCGATGAGGGTGACAAAAAGGTAGTAGAGAAGCTGTATCAATTCGGGCTGGAAAACAAAGTCCCCGATATCGAAATCATCTCCGGCGAAAAGGCCCGGGAGTTGGAGCCCCGCCTTTCCGGGGAGGTAATCTGTGCCCTAAATGTCCCCGGTGCGGCCATTATTTCCCCCTGGGAATTTGCCGTGGCCTTGGCGGAAACTGCGGCCAGAAACGGCGTGACATTCAAGCTGGGCGCGGAAGTGACGGGCATAAAGGCCATCGACGGCGGCTATAGCGTAGCCACAACCCAAGGGGAATACAAAGCCAAGGCTGTGGTCAACGCCGCCGGGCTCTACGCCGCCCAGGTGCATGGCTTTTTGCAAAAGCCCGATTTCAAAATAATCCCCAGCCGGGGGCAGTATTATTTGCTGGACAAATCCGCAGGAAATACGGTAAAGCGCACCATTTTCCAATGCCCCAACGAATTGGGCAAGGGCATCATGATTTCCCCCACGGTCCACGGCAATTTGCTGGTGGGCCCCAGCAGTGAAAATGTGGATTGCCCCGGCGACGCCGCCACCAACGCCCAAACCTTGGCCCATGTATGGAAAACCGCGGCGAAATCCATCCCCGGCTTGAACATGCGCGAAAACATCCGCAACTTTGCCGGGGTGCGGGCCAACGCCGATGTGGATGATTTTATCATCCGGGAAGCCGCGAAGGGCTTCTTCGACCTGGCCGGGATAAAATCCCCCGGGCTTTCCGCCGCGCCCGCCATTGCCGAGGAGCTGGTGCGTTTAATGCAAGCCTCCGGCAACGCGCTGGCCGAAAAAGCGGCCTTCACAGACCGGCGGGAGGTTGTCCGCTTCCGGTACCTAGACGCCGAAGCCCGGGCGAAAATCATCGCCGAAAATCCCGCCTACGGGCGCATCGTGTGCCGTTGCGAAAGCATCACCGAAGGGGAAATCCTGGACGCCTTCGATTCCCCCATCCCCCCCACCACCGTAGACGGCATCAAGCGCAGGTGCCACGCCGGCATGGGGCGTTGCCAGGGGGGCTTCTGCTCGCCACGCATCATTGATTTGATAGCCAAGAGGCATAACATCGCCCCGCTGGATGTGCTAAAGGACCGGGAGGGTTCGTATATCGTAACCGGAATTAAGGGGGTAGAAACGCCATGAAGTATGACGTAATCGTAGTGGGCGGCGGCCCGGCGGGGTTATTTTCCGCGGCGGCGGCCAAAGGCGCGGGGGCCCAGCGCGTGCTGGTGCTGGAGCGCGACAAAGTAACCGGCGGCATATTGAACCAGTGTATCCATAGCGGCTTCGGGTTGCATATGTTCAAGGAGGAATTGACCGGCCCTGAATACGCCGAGCGCGCCCTGGAAATGCTGACCAATACCGGAATTGAGATAAAAACCGACACCATGGTGCTTTCCATATCCGGGGAGCGCATCGTCACGGCCATCAACCCCAAGGACGGCTACATGGAGCTGGAAGCCAACGCCATCGTGCTGTGCATGGGATGCAGGGAGCGTACCGCCGGGGCCATTGGCTTGGCGGGGGACCGCCCGGCGGGGGTTTTCACCGCAGGAGCCGCCCAACGGCTCATTAATGTGGACGGCTACATGGTGGGGCGCAAGGTGTGCATTTTGGGCTCCGGGGATATCGGCCTGATTATGGCAAGGCGTATCGCCCTGGAGGGCGGAATCGTTCCGGCCGTATTCGAACTGATGCCCTATTCCGGCGGGCTCAAGCGCAACATCGCCCAGTGTCTGGATGATTATGGCATTCCCCTGTATCTTTCCCACACCGTGACGGCGGTGAAGGGCCGGGAGCGGGTGGAGGGCATATGGGTCTCCGAAGTGGGGCCGGATTTGAAGCCCATCCCCGGTACGGAAAAGCTGTGGGAATGCGACACATTGTTGCTTTCCGTGGGCTTGATTCCCGAGAACGAGCTCTCCCGGGACGCGAATATCGAGATGGACCCGCGCACCGCAGGCCCCCTGGTTTTCGAAAACCGGGAAACGGGCATCCCCGGCATTTTCGCCGCAGGAAACGTGGTACATGTCCATGATTTGGTGGATTTCGCCTCCGCCGAGGCCCTGATTGCCGGTAGGGCGGCGGCTTTGTTCACCTCCTCTGACGCTTCCGAAAAGACCGTTGCCGTACAGGCGGGGGAGGGCGTTTCCTATACCGTGCCGCAGAAAATCCGCCCGGCGCGCATAGAGGGCGCGGTAAATATCCCCGGCGTGGACATGGATAAGAAATGCGATATCTTCTTCCGCATCCGTTCCCGGTACGACAATGCCGTAATCGAAATCGACAACGGCACGGAAGTGATGCAGTTGCCCCGGGGCCACATGACCCCCGGCGAGATGGAACGGGTCAGCGTGGCGCAAAATTTCCTGCAAAATACCGACGGCATAACCATAAAGGTGGTGGAGAAATGAGCGAATTTACCGAATTTACTTGCGTTGTGTGCCCGTGGGGGTGCCTGCTCGAAATCCAGGGCGATAAGATAAGCGGCTATTCCTGCAACCGGGGGCTGAAATACGCGAAAAGCGAGCAGACCGACCCCAGGCGTTCTATTTCCGGCAGTGTGCGCATCGTAGGAGCCGTGAACAACGCCCTCCCGGTAAAGACGAGCGCGCCGCTACCCAAGGATAAACTGCTGGACGCGGCACGGCTTCTCTACAGCGTTACGGTAAAGCCGCCCGTGAAGACCGGTGATATCATTGTCCCCGATATACTGGGGCTGGGGATACATTTCGTCGCCTCCCTTTCTATGGAAGCGGAGAAATAATCGTCCCGCCGCCCACCACCATGTCCCCGTCGTACAGCACCACGGCCTGGCCGGGGGTGATGGCCCGCTGGGGCTGGTCAAATTCAATATGTAGCGTATCATCGCCAACCTGCCGCACCGTTGCGCACTGGGGCGTGTGGCTGTAGCGGATTTTCGCGGTCACGCGCAAAGGGGCGGGAAGGGCATCAAAGGGGATGAGATTGATTTCGTTGGCGGTGAGGGCGCGGGAGAAAAGCTGTTCATTTGTGCCCAGCACCACCGTGTTGCTTTCCCCGTCCAAGGCGCGAACATATAAGGGGTGCGGCGCGGAAATTTGCAACCCCTTGCGCTGGCCGATGGTATAGTGAATCAGCCCCCGGTGCCGGCCCAAAACCCGGCCTTCGGCGTCGATGAAATCCCCGGGGGCGGCGTTGCCAATCACCCGCGTATAATCCCCGTCCGGCGCGAAGCAGATGTCTTGCGAATCGCGCTTTTTTGCGTTGCCTAGCCCGGCTTGGGCGGCCAGTTCCCGTGCCGCTTCCTTGGTCAGCGTGCCCAGCGGGAACAAGGTACGGGCGAGCTGTTGCTGGGTCATGGCATAGAGGACGTAGCTCTGGTCCTTGGTTTCGTCCAGTCCTTTTTTCAAAAGCCAGCGTCCGTTTTCGTGCGTAATGCGGGCATAATGCCCCGTGGCGATGAAATCCTGCCCCAGTTCAGCCGCCCGGTGCAGGAATTTTTCGAATTTTACGAAGCGGTTGCAGTCGATGCAGGGGTTGGGGGTAATCCCCCGCCGGTAGGATAGGGCAAAGCGCGCCACTACCCGCTCCTGGAAGGCTTGCGTGAAATTGAAAACATAAAAAGGCAACCCCAGCCTTTGCGCCACGGCGCGGGCGTCCTCCGCGTCCTCCAGGGTACAACAGCCCCGGTGCGCACGTGGGGGCGGGGCTCCCCCCCCGCCCTCCGCGTCGAACAATTTCATCATGGCCCCGGTGCATTCGTAGCCATTTTGCTGTAATAAAACAGCGGCAACGGAGGAATCCACGCCGCCGCTCATGGCAATCAGTACCTTCCCGGGGCTACTTCCAGTAGTCAAATTCATGCTCATATAACTGTACCGTGTCGTTTTCCTCGATGCCCAGCTCCTCCAGCTTGTCGATGATGCCCTTCTCCCGCAGGAAACGCTGGAAGAAGGCGAAGCCGCGTTCGTCGGCCAGGTTGGTATAGCCCAGCATCCGCTCGATGCCGGGGCCCTCCACCCGGAAGATGCCGCTTTCACTGTCCTTTTCCACCGTGATAAAATCCCCGCGCCGCTCCGGCTCGAAGTAAGTCTCGTAGTCCGGCTCGTAATGAGCAATGGGGGGCAACCCGGCCAAGGCATTGGCCACACCCCGCACAAGCTCGGGCATTCCCTGGCCTGTCGCGCCGGAAATGGCAAAGCAAAGCCAGCCCCTGGCGGCGGCATATTGTTGCAACTCCTCCATGTGAACCGGGTCGATGGGCAGGTCGATTTTGTTGGCTACCAAAATTTGAGGCCGCTCCAGCAAGGCGGGGTTGAATTGCGCCAGCTCGGCGTTGATTTTCTCCACGGCCTGTACCGGGGTCAGCTCATCGTCCTCCAGCCGTGCTGCGTCCACCACATGAAGCAACAGCCGCGTCCGCTCGATGTGGCGCAGAAAATCGAAGCCCAGACCCACCCCCTGGCTCGCCCCCTCGATGAGGCCGGGGATGTCCGCCAGCACAAATTCCGTTGCATATGACGCACCATCGCGAATTGATTGGGTATAGTCCAGCCGCACCACGCCCAAATTCGGGGCCAAAGTGGTGAACTGATAATCCGCAATCTTGGGCTTGGCGGCGGTAACGCGGGAAAGCAAGGTGGACTTGCCCGCGTTGGGGAAGCCGATAATCCCCGCGTCGGCGATGAGCTTCAGCTCCAGCGTCACCTTGTATTCCTTCCCCGGTCTGCCGTCCTCGCAAAACTTGGGTGCCTGGCGGCTGGGGGTGGCGAAATGCTGGTTGCCCCGGCCGCCGCGCCCCCCCTTGGCCAGCACGCGCCGCTCGCCGGGGGCGTTCAAATCCGCCATCACCATGCCTTTTTCGCCATCTTCGCTGTCCCAGCCGTAGCGCACCAGCGTCCCCACGGGAACCTTCAGCACCAGGTCCGCGCCGTTCTTGCCGGAGCAATTGCTTCCCCCGCCATTGCTCCCCGGCTGAGCCGCGAACTTTTTTTTGTACCGGAAATCCATCAGCGTATTAATGCCCGTATCCGCCACAAAGATAATGTCGCCGCCCCGGCCGCCGTCGCCGCCGTTGGGGCCGCCGTTGGGGACGTATTTCTCCCGCCGGAAGCTGATATGCCCGTGGCCCCCCGCGCCGGAGGTTATGGTAATTCGCACATGGTCAATGAACAAGGTGAAGCTCCTTTCACACGTTAAAGCGCACTAAAATTACGTCCCCGTCCTGCACAATGTATTCCTTTCCCTCTATGCGCACGGTGCCCTGCTCCTTGGCGGCGGTATAACTTCCCGCCGCCATCAAATCATCGTAGGCCACCACCTCGGCACGGATAAAGCCCCGTTCAAGGTCGCTGTGGATTTTCCCGGCGGCCTGGGGGGCCTTGCTGTTTTGGCGCACGGTCCATGCCCGCACCTCCTTGGGCCCGGCGGTGAGAAAGCTGATAAGACCCAGCAGTTTATACCCGGCGGTGATGAGCCTGTCCAGCCCGTTGTGCTGTAGACCCATATCCGTAAGAAATTCCTCTTTTTCCTCTGTGCCCAGCAAAGCAATTTCCGCCTCCAGCTTGGCGCAGGAGATGAACAATGCAAAGCCCTCGTTCTTGGCGAAGGCTTCCAGCGCGGCCAGCTTCTCGTCCCCGCCTTCCAGCATTTCCTCGGAAATGTTGGCGGCGTATAGCACGGGCTTGGCGGTGATGAGGGAGAAGGAATGGGCCAGCTTTTCGTCCTCCGGGTCGCTCCAGGATAACGTGCGCACGGGCTGTCCGTCTTCCAGCGCGGCTTTTATTTTCGCCAGCACATCCGCTTCCCGCTGGAAAGCCTTATCCGTACGGGCCACCTTCTCCACCCGGATGGCCCGTCGCTCAATCATTTCCAAATCGGCGAAGATGAGCTCCAAGTCAATGGTCTCGATGTCCCGAAGGGGGTCGATGCCGTCATAGACATGGGGTACGTTCTCATCCTCGAAAAGCCGCACCACATGAACCAGCGCGTCCACCTCCCGGATATGGCCCAAAAACTGGTTGCCCAGCCCCTCGCCCCGGGACGCGCCCCGCACCAGCCCGGCGATGTCCACCATTTCGATGGCGGTGGGCGTGACGACTTTGGGCTTGTACATTTCCGCCAGCCCCTCCAGCCGTTCATCCGGCACGGGAACCCGCCCCACATTGGGGTTCACCGTACTGAAGGGATAATTCGCGGCCTGCGCGCCGGTTTGCATAATTGCGTTAAACAGGGTGCTCTTGCCCGAATTGGGCAGACCCACGATACCAAGCTTCATTGAACATTTCCTTTCCTATGCAATTCGTGTATTTGCGTAAAATTGCCGTCCTGGTAAGTAATCATCAGTACACCGGCGTTTATCGTAAAGCCAAAAACCACATCCCCGTCCCCGTGGTTTAGCTTAATGCTGTCTTCAGACGCGGCTTCCCATGTGAAATGTTGCGCAGCGTCGGCCGCGCCATCAAATATAATCCGTCCCGTGCCGTCGGATAAAAATTCGAAAACCGTGGAGCCGCTTTCAAATTCGAAGCTGTGGCGGCTCCCTTCGTCCCAGATGCTTTCCTCGCGTAATAAATCCCATACGCCCACCAGCCCGTGCGCATCCCGTTCTCCCGATTGCCCGGCGCACGCGGATAAAATAATAAGCAGAAGCAATATAAATGTGAATTTCATACAGTCACCCCTTGCATTCGCCGCCCATTATATAAGATTTTGGCTTGAAATCAAATCAATAACCGCTATAATGAACCAAGGGCAAAAAAAAATGGTGATAAAACCACAATAGGAGCGAAAGATTATGGCGATAAAAATAAAAAAAGCCATCCTGCACATCCTGCGCGGCGACGGCCCGCCCTCCGTGTTCTCACACACAGAGCTGGACATAGAAAGCGAAACCTGCGAAACCTTCGTACTTAAACATGTCAAAAAACTCATCAACAATCCCGCCACCCGCACGGCCTTGTTCAAGACGGATTCCGCGATATACAAATTAGTCGGCGATTATCAAAACGGTACCACCTATTTCAAGGAAACCAGCGTTTTAACCGCGCAAAAGCTGGAAGAACTCATGGTGCGTTTCAAAAAACTCCCCCCCTGCGATTTGCTTATAGCCCACGTGGCAAACAAAGGCACGGAATACCTCGCCATATTAAAATTAGGCTATCAGGAAGTCTACGCCCACCGCTCAAAGGACGCGGACAATCAGCTCACCAAGTACACCGCCCTCCCTTTTTCCAGCGGCAAGGTAGAGCACGCCTGTCTTATCGGTTTGGACGGCGCGGCCATGCCCATCCATTTAATAGAGAAGCCGGAAGTGCTCGAAGGCACTAATACACTGTATTTCTCCGAGCTTTTTCTCGAATGTGAATCCTCCCCCTCCAAGAAAGAGCAAGCCCAGCTCATCAACGAGATAAACAACGAATTTGTCCAGGAATACTACGAAAACAACCCCAAAATCACCGCCCGCATCCGCACCGCGCTGGTGGCCGAAGCCGAAGCCGAGGAGGGCTTCGTTTCCATAGACAATGTAGCCGCCACGGTTTTCACAGAAAACGAGGAGGAAAAGACCCAATATGTCAGCACCCTGCGGGACGCGGGCATCGTTGCCGACTTGCCCCTGGGCGAGCGCGTGGTACGCTCCCAATTCGCCACCCAGCGCATCAAGGGCGACAACGGCATCGAAATCAAGTTCCCCGCCCCCCTCGCCGCCGACGAGGACGAACTGGAAATCACCCCCCACCCAGATGGCACCGTGACAGTGGTGATTAAACGACTGCGGATGGTGTAGTACCAAAACCTGTACCGCGACATCGCAAAGCGCACCCAAGGGGATATTTGCATAGGTGCTTCTTTTGGCGATAGCTAATTCAATAAATTTTCTGCGAATGAAATATTATTATTGACTGTGATAGTGGTTGGATGTTCTACGCCCAATACCTTTTCACAGATTGCTAAAGCCTTGTGATACCATTCCAGTGCCTTTGGGTAATTTCCCTGACGGGAATACACACCCGCAATATTATTATAGGATGTGGCGGTGGATGGATGTTCTAATCCCAATACCTTTTCACGGATTACTAAAGCCTTGTGATACCATTCCAGTGCCTTGGGGTAATCTCCCTGACGGGAATACACTAACGCAATATTATTATAAGTTGTAGCGGTGGATGGATGCTCTAAGCCCAATACCTTTTCATAGATTACTAAAGCCTTGTGATACCATTCCAGTGCCTTTGGGTAATCTCCCTGACTGGAATACACACTCGCTATATTATTATAGGTTGTAGCGGTGGATGGATGTTCTAAGCCCAACACCTTTTCATAGATTACTAAAGCCTTGTGATACCATTCCAGTGCCTTTGGGTAATCGCCCTGACGGGAATACACATCCGCAATATTATTATATGTTGTGGCGGTGGATGGATGTTCTAAGCCCAATACCTTTTCACGGATTACTAAAGCCTTGTGAAACCATTCCAGTGCCTTTGGGTAATCGCCCTGACGGGAATACACATCCGCAATATTATTATATGTTGTGGCGGTGGATGGATGTTCTAAGCCCAACACCTTTTCACGGATTACTAAAGCCTTGTGAAACCATTCCAGTGCCTTTGGGTAATCTCCCTGACGGGAATACACGAACGCAATATTATTATAGGTTGTAGCGGTGGATGGATGCTCTAAGCCCAATACCTTTTCACTGATTACTAAAGCCTTGTGAAACCATTCCAGTGCCTTTGGGTAATCTCCCTGACGGGAATACACACCTGCAATATTATTATAGGTTGCGGCGGTGTCTGGATGTTCTAAGCCCAATACCTTTTCACTGATTACTAAAGCCTTGTGAAACCATTCCAGTGCCTTTGGGTAATCACTTTTGCTCTCTAAAACCGTTGCTATTTTATAGCTAATGTCATGTGCATCGTTTTCATATTTGTGCAAAAGCCTATCAAAGACACTATTAAAATGGTTGAGTTCCGTGTAGTGTAAAAGGCGCAAATCCCGGTTCATATTTAATAAATTAACTACAAGCTCAAAGGCTTCAAAGCTTTCGTCATCGTTGTCATACATACTCTTATAATATTCCAACAATTTTTTATTCGCTTTGGTATACTCGTATTCTACAACGTCACGTTCTTGCATGACAGGCGCGTTATCCACCGTTTCTAGTATGAAATTAATTCTAAAGCGTACAAATGAATTAAAATCCGGCGCGTTGCGCGCTAGTTTTGTGCGGAAATATAAGGGCATCATAAAAACGATGGCACATGGCATATCTGCTAAAATATCTCTGGATAAATTTAGGATTTGAAAAAATTCCGCCTCCGGCAGTTGCGCAACGGCCATATTAAAATTAACCAAGAAAAGCACCTTCGTTTTTTCATCCACCCTTGAACGCAAAAATCCAGATGAAAAAATAAAATCATTTCCAACATCATAAAAGTCGATGGTCTTTGTTTCACTTTCATCGAATCTATCACTCAAATCCCTAACGATTTCACGCTGATATGCCATAGAATCGCAAACAACGAAAAAAAAGGCATTGCCTTTATTCAAGCACAGCCTTTTATATAGTCGCTCAAAGCTTGCTTTATTCGTTTCCATTTTTCAACACAGATTCATGCTTGGTGAGGTAGTCGCGAATCATAGGGTGCAAATCAACCCATCGGTCGCCATTATATTCAAATACCGCACCAACAAACAATAATTCGGTCAAATCTTTATCATTCTCTGGGGAATGGTTCTCATGATAATAAAGAGTTCGCAATATATTTTTTGACCTTTTCATGTCAATTCGCAGATACCGCTCCGAAGCAAAATCCTTAACTACCGTATCAACGGACATCATGTCAATTTTTTCCTTATTATTCATCAGGGCTTCAAAAGCACTGTTTTCAATTATATAACTGACGTCGCGCAAGTTACCGCCTGATTTAGTTATAATATACCCCAGTACGCCCTCTTCAAAAAACGATTCATCGACCCTCTTCAAAACTAATTTTTCAACTATAGTAATACCTTCGTCGTAAGGCTTATTTTTTTTAGGGCAATCTTGCATAATTTCGTGCGTTTTTATCATGGGCATGACATCTGGTTTTGAAAAATGGTTGACAAAAATCGCCGCATCCGAAGAACGGAAAAGATTAAGCGGGCAGGAAATGATTAAATGCGTGGCAATGGAAGTTATGGACATTATATCATCGACAAACAGCTTGCGAACCGCTTCAGCTCTGCATTTTTCCAATTCATCTATGATGATGACCATGTTATTAACAATCGGTTTGTCTTTGTTAATTTCTTTTAATAATTCATTGACCGCCGTCGCAATAGTCAACATATGAGGCTTAAGCTCATGCCGGAGCGTTTCCTTCATATCCGAACCTGCTTTAAAAGAAGCATTTAGTTTAAGTGCAGACTTAAAAATCCCTAAAAACGATACACCTGCCTTTGCTTCAGCCGCAATACCTGCCTTGCTTTCTGTTGTTACTATTTGCTCAGTGGTTTTTGTACTTAGTGCTGCTTGAAATGATTCCAATAAATTTTCATTGATGGATATATTGTTTTCGTCTGCATAAACCGCCAACCGTTCTACAATATTTATCATGATATCAATATAGGTAAATGTGAAGAAGTCCAAATCCTCTTTTGCATTAATTATGATATAAGGCGTTTGTACTTCTTGGAGTTTTTCGGTTAGCATATAAAGTTCAGTTGATTTACCGCATCCTGTATGTCCTATCATGAGTTGATGAACGTGTCGTTTTTTTTCACCAATTCGGATTCGGTTAAAAAGGGAGGCGTGCATTTCGTAAGACCGACCATTTCTAATTTCTGCTGTTTCCTGATAAAAATGCTTTTCCTCCAATGTCAATGGCGACGGGCGAAAACGGTTGTATACATCTTCTAAGGTACTTGCTTTTTTCGTCATCTCAGCACTTCCCACAAATAATCTATTGTTCATTATACCGTATGTATATGCATTGTAAACATTTTTTTCCACGCATATCCCCCCCTTTCCGCTCATAGGATATTGTACCGATACAATCCCGCGCTCCTGCGGGGCATCGGACACTATCATATGAAGGAAGGGAGATTTTTATGGACTACCAAAACCTGTACCGCGACATCGCGGAGCGCACCCAAGGGGATATTTACATAGGGGTGGTGGGCCCCGTGCGCACGGGCAAATCCACGTTTATCAAGCGTTTTATGGACTTGCTGGTGATTCCCAACATCGAAAACGAGTTCGGCAAGGAGCGGGCGAAGGACGAACTGCCCCAGAGTGCGGCGGGCAAGACCATCATGACCACCGAGCCGAAATTCGTCCCCAACGAGGCCGTGGAAATCAAGCTCGACGACGTGGCCGCCTTCAAGGTGCGCATGATTGACTGCGTGGGCTACCTGGTGCCGGGGGCCACGGGCCACATGGACGGCGAAAGCGAGTTGCCGCGCATGGTCAGCACGCCGTGGGCCGAGGATAAAATCCCCTTCGCCGAAGCGGCGGAAATGGGCACGAAAAAAGTCATCAACGACCATTCCACCATCGGCGTGGTGGTGACTACCGACGGAAGCATCGCCGAAATCCCCCGGGAGGACTACATCGAAGCCGAAGAGCGGGTCATCCGCGAGCTGAAGCATATCAACAAGCCCTTTGTCCTTCTCCTCAACTCAAAGAACCCCTTCTCCCCCGAAACGGAAAAGCTTCGCGACGACCTGGCCGAACGCCACGGCGCGCCGGTAGTGGCCATCAACGCCGCCCAGCTCAAAATGGAGGACATCCACGGCATCATCGAAAAAATCCTCTACGAATTTCCCATCAAGGAAATCCGCATCAATTATCCCAGGTGGATTGAGCCCCTGTCCCTGGACCACTGGCTCAAGCAGAGCTTTATCAAGTCCGTCAAGGAAATGGTGACAGGTATCGGAAAGCTACGCGAAATCCGCGACCACGTGCCCCTCCTGGAAGCCAACGAGCACGTGAAAAAAGCCTTCCTGGAGCGCATCGCCCTGGGCGAGGGCACGGCCCACATCGAGCTCTCCGTAGACGACGGCCTCTTCTACCGCATCCTCTCCGAGACCACGGGCATGGACATCGCCGGCGAATATCAGCTTATCGCCACCATAAAAGTCCTTGCCGAGGCCAAGCGCGAATACGACAAAATCAAATACGCCCTGGAAGAAGTACGCAACAAGGGCTACGGCATCGTCACCCCCGCCACCGACGAAATGAAGCTCGAACCCCCCGTCCTGGTCAAACACGGCGCGAAATACGGCGTGAAAATCAAGGCCAGCGCACCGAGTATACATCTGATAAAAGCCGATATTGAAACCGAAATCTCACCCTTGGTGGGCAGTGAAAAGCAAAGTGAGGACCTCATCACCTACATCAACGAGGAGATGCACGAGGACCCATCACGTATTTGGGAATTGAATATGTTTGGCAAGTCTATGCACGACATGGTGCGGGATGGCTTGCAAAACAAACTATTCAGGATGCCCGAAACAGCCCAGATGAAGTTTCAGGAAACCCTGCAGAAGATTATCAATGAAGGTTCCGGCGGGCTAATTTGCATTATGCTGTGACGGGCTAATATTTGTATTGACCGATTCCCTCCGTGACTATATGATGTAGCCGAATATAATAAAAACTGACCGCCATGACTTGCTCAATATCTACAAGCCTACGTCAGCCGCTCCTAGCGCACACCTCCGGTGCGCGTCGTCACGCCTTCCTTGTCTTGCAGACACTGAGCTTCGTCCTGTCAGCCAGTTTTCATTATATTCGGCTATATCTACACAATTTGCCACGGAGGGAACGCATGGAAAGTTCATCGGAAACGCGCCAGGGCATCAACGCCCGGCATAGGGAAAAGGGTGTGCGCATCATCGACCCCGCCACAACCTACATAGATGAAGATGTTGAAATTGCCGGGGGTGTGGTGATTTATCCCGGCGCGATATTGGAAGGCGCGTGCAAAATCGAAGCGGATGCCTTCATCGGCCCCGGCGCGCACCTTACGGATACGCAGGTGGGCCCGCGGGCGCGCATTTTATCCTACAGTGTGCTCACCCAAGCCCGTGTGGGCGCGGAAACACAAATCGGCCCCTTCGCCTACCTGCGCCCCGGCGCGGCCATCGGCGAAAAGTGCCGTATCGGCAACTTTGTGGAGGTGAAGAACGCCTCTGTCGGCGACAATACCAACGCGGCGCATTTGGCCTACATCGGCGACGCGACGGTGGGAAGCAAGGTAAACATCGGATGTGGCGCGATTACCGCCAATTATGACGGCAGGACAAAATCCCGCACGGTGATAGGCGACAATGTCTTCGTAGGAAGCAACGCGAATCTCATTGCCCCGCTGGAAATTGGGGCGGGTGCCTTTGTCGCCGCCGGGTCTACCATTCATAAATCCATGCCCCCGGATAGCTTGGGCATTGCCCGCGCCCGGCAGGAAATCAAGCCCGACTGGGAAAATGACCCCCGCAAAAATGCAAAAAATTAATCTTTTCCCGCCTTGGATGCAACAGCTGAAACGCCGCCAAAAGACCATGTATGTGCTTTTGGCGGCGCAGATTGCTGTTTTTTTATTGCTGGGCGGCGCGGTGGCGACTGCGCGAACCCTGGAAAGGCGGGCACTGCATCACTCGGCTGTGTTGGCGCAACAACTGGCGGAAGTGGACCGTGCCCCCATTTTGCTGGCGGAAGCCATTCGGGCGGCCCAGGATAACTACGCATTGACCGCGGCATTTATCGACGCGCATTTTCCCCTCACATTCAACCCCGATTGGCTGCTCATCATCATAGAATCTGTGCCGGACAATATATATTTGGAATCCTTTGATTTTTCCGGGGGCACCATAACCCTGACCGCCACCGCCAAAAACCTCTACGATATCGGCCTTCACCAGCAATGGCTACAGGAAATAGAATACTTCAGCCCCGTTTTGCTGGGCTCCATCAACCGGCTGGAGGACGGGTACCTGCGCTACGAATTGCGCATTGGGGTTTTCCCGTGAACAACCAGCGGGGCTTCTCCTACATCGAAATCCTCATCGCGCTGGCTGTTTTTGCCATCGCCTTGGTAGCGATTTTACCCGTCCTCTCCCAAGCCAGCCGCAATTTATCCTACGCCCAAAATACCTACATCGCCCACCTGCGCGCCCAAAGCCTCATGCTCACCATCCGCGACACGTTAGCCGCCAACGCCGACCCCGAGCCCGTCACCCGGGATTTCCCCTTCACCGTCTGGCTCATCGGCGGGACAGCGGGCGACCGAAGCTTTTCCACCCCCGGCGCACCCCCCGCCCACGTCGATGTCTCCGGCTTCGCATACTTTGGCAACCGCACCCTTATCCTCGTCACCGTCTGGAACGAGCACGGCAACAAAGCCGGACAGGCTATGGGCTTTGTGTGACCTATGATTGACACAATTTTTTTTCTTTGCTATAGTTTTGCCGTCTGCTAATGTAGCTCAGTCGATAGAGCAATTGATTCGTAATCAATAGGTCGGGGGTTTGAGTCCCCCCATTAGCTTCTTTCCTTTTGTGTCTACTGCTTATTACAACGTCACCGCTGACTGGTTGCTTGGACTTACGGATGTCGCTTCGCCGTTACTTTATGAGGTTAGTTAATTAGGGGGTTTCTTTATGTACAAACCAGAAGATGATGACGCAAATGCTGGTATGGAACTCACAGCTCACTTGCAAAATCTAGTCGATGTTTTTGGTTCAGCAGAAGAACTAAGCGAAGCCACAATTAATTCTAAATCTGCCAGTGACTTCGACAAAGCCGTTTCTAAAAAAAAGCAAGAAAAATTAAATCAATAAACTATCCATTTAGCACCCTGTAATATCCACCCTATAATCAGCCTATAATAAAGGAGAGAACGTCGGTAAACGCTCTCTCCGGTTCGGTCACAACTGCTCCGGCGGTGTTGACTGGACTCCTAATCATTTGTGATTAAGTGTCGAAAATAAGCCTAACCTTTGCCGGGGGGCTTATTTTTTTGTGTTCCTCGATGATTTCCAAGTAGCGTATACAAGTAGAACGGTAAGAATCAAAAATAGCAATTCAAACCAAGTCAACGGAATCTCAATCATGGCTGTTCTCCTTTCCGAAGCCCAGCCGGAACACCGCCCACAGCGGTTGCTTGGTGAATATTATAGCCGAATAAAACGGGAACGGGCCGCCACAGCACAGTACAGCATCCGCCATGCTACGTCAGCCGTTCCTAGCGCACCCCCCG